>JAHEDC010000183.1:0-8749 GCA_024641425.1 Verrucomicrobiales bacterium
GCGGTCGATTCGCCGTCCGTCGGGCGCACCGAGAAGGATGGACTCGCCATTTTTACTGAGGGAAAACGAAACGTGCAGCGCGTCGCCGGGAAGAGGTGCGTCCGGATTCAAGGCGGGCTGCCCGTCGGCGAGGAGAAGGAGGAAGCCACCGGCGGGAATCGACCAGCCGGCGGGTACGGCGAATTTTCCGGGGGCGAGCGGTTCGTCGCTGAGTTTCCACCCGGCGAGATCGACTGGCACGCCGGTGGGATTGAAAAGCTCGAACCAGTCGGAGCCCGGGCCGCTGGCCTTCCACTCGTTGATCCGGAGCGCGGGCCAGCCGGGCATATTCGGATTCGTCACCTCAAGCGTGGCGGAGGTTCCGGCGACACCATTGCCCCGGAGATCCACAGCGGACACGAGCAGGGAGTTCGGCCCCGGCGCAAGAGGCACGGTGATCGACCAGCCTGTGTCGCTGCTCCAGACCGGCTGGTAGACGATCCCGTTCACAAGGATCCCCGCGACGCGGATCGCCGCGGTGCCGCTGACCACGACCGCGCCATTCGCATCGACGGAACCGGCGTTCGCGGCAAAGACCTGTCCGGTCGGGAGCTGCGCATGGGCGAAGGCGGAGCGTTGCGCGATGTAATTCAATGGTCCGCCGAAGTCCTCGCCGTTCACCGCGCCATAATGGTTCGCCCAGCGGGTCATGTAAGCGGTGTTGAAAACGGAATCGCAGAGATCGAAGATGTGCGCGAGGTACCTCCGGCGAAGGTCCGGCGTGGCCGTGGCGACCTTGGCGAGGTTCCCGCCACCGAAAAGCGAGGCAGTCGTCGCCCGCTGGAAGGCGCTGTCCCAGTCCCAGGGAAGGTAAAGCGCCCTCCCGTCGTCGGAAGGCACGTAAAGACGGAAGTTGTGGATGTTCGAGCCGGTATAGGCGGTATCGGAGGGACCGACGAGGGTCTGGAAGGCGAGAGTCCGCGACCACTCGTCAAGGTCGAGCAAGGACGGCGCCCTTTCAGCGAAGGCGGCGGGTGGCATACCGAAAAGCTCCTGCACCTGGAGGATGCGCGCGTAGTCGTCGGTGCCGCGGTGGTTCGTGTGGAGCATCGTCCAGCGGTAGGCCTCGCGGTCGGGGCCCCACCCGCGCAGGTCGTTGTTGGTGTACCCCGAACCGCCCGGCAGCTTCGGCGACTCTACGTTGCCGTCGACGGTCGCGCTGTGGTGGCGGATGACCTCGTATTCATACATCGGACCGTCATCTCCGCCCGGGAACTGGCCTTTCAGAAACTCGCTCTCGAAAGCCGCGAGCCGCAGCGAGCAGTTCGAGGTGTAGGTTCCCAAAGGATGCACAAAGAAAGCAAGATCGTCATGCATCGACGGCACGCCGCCGACCGCGGCCATGTGCTTGAGCAGGATTTCCCCCTGCCCGAGCACCGCGTGCATCGAGCGGTCGACCGCCACCTTCGCATGCACCCCACGGAAGGGGTCGGCGGGATCGAAGCGACAACTGAAACCGACGCGTGGGACGTTCCTCCCCACGAAACTGCCTTTCAGCCGCACGCCGACATCATAGTAGGCACGGCCGTCGGCGATGACGGTGGCCCCGAGGTAGGCGTTGCTCAGCGTGTTCACCGCCGCGTGCATGAACTGCGCGTCCGCCCTTGTCATGACGAGGCGGAATTCCATTCGCGCGCCGGGAACGGGACCGACCTGGTAGAGCGCGCGCGACTGGCTGCCGGTGGCGGGAAAGAACGCGGTCGCGCCGCTCCCGTCAGTCGCGCTGACATGGAAGCGCACGAGCGCGTTCACCGGGGCGCCCGGAATCTGCGCGGAGAAACTTCCACCCCCCTCCGCCGTCAGGGGCGTCTGGGAGGGGACACCCTCGATCTCATAGAAAAGCACCGCTGAAGCAACCCCCTGCGGATCCGCGGCCCGCACGCGCACGGCGACCGCCTGTCCGGCCGCCGGAACAAGAGGCGCATGGGAAAAGCCGGAGAATATCGGCCCCGCGTTGGCCACCCGCCGGGAATTCTCCGCGCCCGGCGTCCCGCCATCGGCGGGCACGAGCAGCACGTTCGTCCGGGCGAGGCGGTTGAAATACAACCGGGTATTCAACCGGCCGCCGCCGCTGACCCAGCGGGCGCGCAGGGAAATCTCGTAGTTCCGTCCGCTGACGATCGCCTGATTGCCAAGGAAGGTCGATTCGATCTGGTTGCCCTGGTACTCACCCGGCCCGGTGGCAAGGAGCCGCAGCACGTTGTTCCCCGGATTGCCCGGCTCCGCGATGACCGTCGAACCGCGATGCGTCCCCGCCCGCCGCCAATGCGCGACGCCCGCATCGAAGTTCCCGTTCTGCAACAGACTCGCGCCCGTCACCAGATCGGTCACGCGCACGTCGTCGATGAGGCATTCGCCCGGCCCATCCACGAGGAGGAGATCGATCTCGTTCCAGAGCGCCGGTTCGCCTGTCTGGAGGGCGGTCGCGGGACCGCTCCAGGTAAACGTCTGCCACGCGCCCTCGTCCGACTCGTCGCTGGCGGCCCAGGATTCCGGAATCGCGTTGTCGGCGTCGGGATCAATCAGTTCCAGGCTCGAACCGCCGGCATTCGCCGCTTCCGGCCAACGGCCTCCGGAGTGGAACGTCACTTCGTCCGCCTTGTTCCCCGTCGCGTCCTCCAGGCGAAGGGTATCGCCGCCGTGCGAGAGGTTCCCCGACCACGGCCCCAGAACGCCGCCACCCAGTCCATGGGCCGCCACGAGAGCCGCCGGATCCTCGGCGATCACGACGAACCCGCCAGCGGGAACGACCGGCCCGCCCGGATCGGGAAAGTCGAAATCCGCCCCGCCACGCAGCTTCCAACCGGACAGATCGACGGTGGAGGCGGAGCGGTTGCGTAGTTCGATCCACTGTCCCGCCCTCGGAGCCGCCCCCGTCAGTTCGGCGGGCGGGTGATCGTAGAGGATTTCGTTGATCACGATCTCGTCGCGCAAAAGCACGTCGTTCGCGCTCCCCGGAGTTCCCGTTTTCACACGAAACCAGTCTCCCACACCGTCGGGAAATCGCCCGCGCGCCGTCGTGCGCGTCACCGTGTCATCGAGGCGCAGCCCCGCCGCATCCCGAAGGATCACGCGGTCACCCGACGCCAGCGCCAGCGGGAGGTAAACAAGAGCGCCCGGAGCAAGGAACTGTCCGGGAATGGCGTGATCAACGACGCCAACCGGCGTGACCTGTCGCACCCGGAAACCCGTCACATCGAGCACCGCGGTGCCCGCGTTCGTCAGCTCGACGCCCGAAAGGGAAACCTCGTTCAGCCGCAGTTCCACCGGCGGCGGAATCACGGGCGACTCAACCCCCTCCAATTCGGCGGCGAAAACCGCATCGTCCGCATCCGGAAGTCCCGATCCCGGGGCGAAAGCGGCTTGGAACAAGGTGCCGACTTCCGCCGTGCTCAAGGCCCTTCCATAAAGCGCGACCTCATCGACCCGGCCATCGAAATTCAGATCGTAGGCACCCGATCCCGCATTCTTCCGGGCACCGACACTGACTTCGTGCGCTGTCGTGCGAATGCTCGTTGGCGGCGTGCCGCTGGCCACCTGGACGCCGTTCACGTAGAGTCGCATGATATTCGCGGGCTGGTCGAAGACGGCGACGACGTGCTGCCAGCTTCCGTTCGGACTCACTCCTGATTGTGCTACCGCCGCCGCGGTTCCTCCGGCATTCCAGACAAAGAAGCGGTAGCCGTTCAGGACATCGACGCTGAACTGCTCGCCGCCACCGCCGGTTCCCTTGCAAAAGATCGCCGCGCCATTCTCCTGCGAGGCCACGCCCCGCACCCAAGCCGAGAGCGTGAATTGTCGCCCCGCCGCGAAGTTCAGCTCACCCCCCGATCCTTCCGGGAAGACCACGACATCGTTACCGCCCCCGGCGTTCCCCCGGAACAGCAGGCCGCTGTTTCCGGCCTCGAAGCCCCGAAGTGGCTGGCCGCCTACCGAATCCGACGGCAGCGGCCCGTTCTGGAGGAAATCCGCCGCGTCGAATCCCGCCGCCATTCCATTCTGCGCCCCCATTTCTGGGACGCCCGCCCGATGCGCGAGGTCAAGCACCGGCTGCGCCGCCGCGTCGCCGAATCGCCAGTAGGCCACCGGCCCCGCCGCAAGAACGGCCTCGGCATAGCCGGGCAGCGGTCCGGCCTGGTGGAGGCGCACCGCGAGCATATTGTTCGCGCCGGGTTCCAACGGTGTCGCAGGCAAGGTGAACTCGACCCACTCGGGCGCGGCACGGCGGGGGGAGAGCGCGGAAGCCGCATGGGTAAGCACCCCGGCTGCCAGGTTGTGGCGCAGGAGTTCCACGCCGTTCAGGTAAACCGCCGCCCCGTCGTCAGCCAGAAGCCGAAGCCGCAGCGAATCCGCCTTGCCCGGCGGTGCCGGGAATGACTTCCGGAAATACACCGTCGTCGCTCCCGAAGGGAGGGCGCCACCCGGCACCGCAGGCGAGGGCAAGGCATCGCCGCCTCGCTGAAACGCCGCCCTTCCTTCCGCCCAGGCGCTGTCATCGAAATCCTTCTGTTCCCACCCGCTCCCCGGATCCGCAGAGGCCTCGTACCGGAAATCCCCGTTCGCCGCCACCAATCCGCTCGTCACCGCCGGGAGCATCGTCGGGAAATTCTCCGCGCCCGGCGTCCCGCCGACCAGACGGCTCGATGTCCACGACGAGGCCAGCCCGGTCGAAGCCTGCGGATCGATCCGCGAGAGGGAATAACCGCCGCCATCCGGAGCCGCCGGCCATGCGCCATCCGTGCCATAGCTGAACGCATCCATCACCCGGCCCATGTTGTCTTCCAGTTCCAGCCGTTCGCCCTTGTTCGAAAGCGTTCCTTCCCACGGCCCCATCGCGGCGACTCCGGACAGCGCGGGATTGCCCGCCACGACCAAATAGCGGCCCGCGAGGATGATTGTCCCCGGCGGGAAGGTGTAGCGGACCCCCGCGCTCAACCGCCATCCCGATATATCCACATCAACCGCCCGCCCGTTGTGAAGTTCCAGCCATTCCAACCCCGGTTCGGCGGGACCCGCCGCGTCCGGATGGTACATGACCTCATGAAAGCGCACCACACTGTCTTCCGCCCGTGCCAGGGTCGCGAGGCAGAGGCCGGTGAGGCCCACGCCGGCTTTCCGAAAAAGGTTCCGCGACATGGCTTCGAAGGAAATCATCGGACACTAGTTCCAGGGACGGCAACCGGGGAACAAGACCGCCGCAAACCCGAACAACAACACGCCGACGGATTCGGGAACGGCGATTGACGGGAGGTTCTTCATGACGCGGAAATGCGGAGCCTATTAGAAAGGATCTCGATGCCGAAAATCAAGACTAAACACGGCGGCGAGATGGAAGGACGCGCTCGGAAGGAAACCCCCGGCACGGCCGGATCTCAGGCTTCCCCCGCGACGCTGCCGTTCCGAAAGGTTTCCGCAATCCCGTGGCGCGATTCTGCGCGAAACTTTCAGTTCATTGATACCGATGGCGATGGCATCGGCGACGAACCTGTTCCGGGAGTCGAAATCCAATTCATCGGCGACGGATCACGTCCCCTTGTCACCGGAACCACAGCGTCCGATGGCAGCCACACCGCCACGGTGGAATTCGGCGAGTACACGATCATCGCGCTTCCGAATTCCATCGGCGCTTACGGCGCAGCCGTCGATGACGAGGACGGTGTGGCCACCCCGTTCACCGTGCGCAAGAATCTCGGGCCGGGTGGGGAACACTGTCAGGTTCGTCGTGGGAGCGGGCGTGAATGTCCGCCGCAAACTCGCCTACACCCTCCACTTCGAGAACCCCGGCACCCGGGCCGTCGTCGGTGCCGTCCGACAGACGCTTCCGACCGGCGTGGTTTGGGGCGCCACTTGGACTCCCGTCTCCTCGGGAAGCCTCAGCTTCCCCTCAGCCCCCGTCTTTTCGGACGCGGCCCGCACGATCACGATCAGCGACGTCACCATCGGAAGCGGCGCCTCGACCCTCCTCCTTCGCACGCTCGACCTGAACGGCCTTGCCGGCCCGGTCGAATCCGAGAGCCTTCTCGTCATCCAGGGGCGCTCCAGTGTTTCAGGCGGGCAATCGACTCCCGCGAACAGCTCCGTGACGGTTCCATCATCGACCGCTGACCGCGTCGAGCCCACGGCATCCCTTGTCATCGGCAAGGGCTTCGACGAAGCGAACGTGATTGTCCGCCTCATCTTCAGCGAAACCGTTGCCCCACTCGATTCCAATGTGATCAACGTATACAAAGGCACGCTTTCCCATTGGAAGGGCAGTGGAAATCACTACTCCTTCCTGGCCACGAAGGATGGGAACAAGGAAATGGACTTTAAGATCAAAAGCGAAAAGATCAGGGATCTGGCGGGCAACAAGCTCTCCGACACGCCGCCAATCGACTTCATCAACGTGAACGCCAACAGTGCGCCCGCAAATCCCGGAGGTGGACTTACCGCACTCTTGGCCTGGATCATGAGCCAGTTCCCCTAGACGCCGCAAGCCCCTTCCCTGCAACCCTCTCGCCAGCCGCACAGCGCCATGCACACCTTTATCGCCCGCCGGCCACGCCGATCCTCGCGCGGGTTCTCATTGCTGGAAACCGTCGTCACCGTCGCGATCCTCACGACGATCACTTCGGTCGACTTCTACCTCACGACGAACATCTTCCAGAACTCGCGGGCCGCCAAACTCACGGCTCAGGTCGCGTCCCTCAACCAGACCCTCCGAGTCAATCAGGCCAACGGCGGCGATCTCAGGCCCATCATCACCGCGCAGGGCGCCATCAACCATCTCAAGACAAAGAGCTCGAACGCGCTGGTGATCTCGGGCCTTCGCGGTTCCATGGTCGACAGTCGCCTCGTTGCCGTCGAGCGCGAAGCCGGCTTTGGCATCCGCGCCTACTGGAATGACAGCAAGAAACGCTTTGCCCTCAAGGAAGAGGGAAAGGGAATCTTCGAGTTCGCCCTCACCGATGCCGCCGGCGACGCCGACTATGGAAGCGAGGAGCGCACGGCCAATCTCAAGCTTGCCGAGAGGGACTCCTGGGTATGGGATTACAAGGATTTCGAACGGGGTGGAACCGGCCCGGGAGAATTTCCCCTCAACCCCGAAGGATCGGTAAAGAACAACAATCCGGGCGGCGGCGAAACCGGTGGCCTTATCCGATTGCTGCCTCCGACGTTCAATCTTCCGTCCCAACCCGAGATCGCATTCTACACGACGGTGGAATTAATCAACGACTGATCGCCTCAGGTGATTTCCGCCGTCTCCGGTTCACCTTCCCGCTTGCACCCTGAAGGACGGACGGGAATAGTGAGCGCCATGCATATTCATCGGGGATTATCCAGCCCGCGCCCGGCCGTCGTGGGCTTGATCGCCTGCTGCCTTGCCGTGTGGGCACCTAGCCATGCCCGGGCGGCGGAGCGCTACGTATCAACGTCGGGAGACGACGGCGGAGCGGGTACTGCCGACGCACCCTGGCGCACCCTCCAGAAGGCCTGCGATTCCCTCCAACCCGGCGATACCGCTCATGTGGCGGCAGGAACCTACAACGAGAAACTGACCGTCAACGTCTCGGGCAGCGCCGACGGGGGCTTTGTCACGCTTGTGGCGGAGGGCAATGCCATTCTCTCCGGCGCGGGTGTCCGGGGCACCCATCTGATCGAGATGAGAAACCGCAGCTACGTTCGAATCATCGGATTCGACCTCCAGGGCCTCGAAAAGGCCCGCGACGGCTCCGGAATCCGCATCGAGGGCTACGGCGAACACATTGAGATCCGGAACAACCGCATCCACGACATCCGGGGAAAGGACGCCATGGCCATCACCGTCTACGGGAAGTCCCCGGTGCGTTCCCTTTCCCATATCATCATCGATGGCAACGAGATCTATGATTGCGAGCCCGCGAAAAGCGAGACCCTTACCCTCAACGGCAACATTGAGAAATTCGAGGTCACGAACAACCACGTCCACGACGTCAACAACATCGGCATCGACTTCATCGGCGGCGAGAAATGGGTCTGTTCCGACACGTCGAAGGTTGCCCGCGACGGCGTCTGCCGGGGGAACCGAGTCGAGCGTGCCCGGGCGAACTACGGCGGAGGGTTCGCGGCCGGAATCTACGTCGACGGAGGGCGCGACATCGTGATCGAGAACAATACCGTTTCCGGCTGCAATCTCGGCATCGAGATCGGCGCGGAGAACGAAGGCACCGTCACCAGCGGTATCACGGTTCGAAACAACACGCTCTACGGAAACGACAAGGCCGGCCTCGCCTTCGGTGGCTACGAGGCCAATACCGGACGCGTCCGGAACAGTAACTTCACCGGCAACACCTGTTACCAGAATGGCACCGACATCGAGGACGGACAGGGCGAGCTCTGGATCCAGTTCGCCTCGAACTGCACCGTCACCGGGAATACTTTCTGCACCAGGGCCGGTTCCTTTCTACTCCAATGCGTCAAGGGCAGCGTCGGCATCGTGATCGACCGGAATATCTGGTATTCCGGCGACGGAGAAACCGGTGCCATGGCCCTCTGGCGAGGGGTCGAGACCGAGGGGTTCTCCCGATACCGGAACGTCTCGGGACAGGACGCCCACTCAGTATTCCGCCAGCCGAAGTTCCAGAATCCCTCCACGGGGGACTTCACGCAGGTCTCGGCGGCCCCCGACCGCTAGGAGAATCCAGCGGAGGGAAGACACGAGCCCCTGAGCCTCAGGGAGAGGCGACGCGAC
>JAHEDC010000183.1:8759-11150 GCA_024641425.1 Verrucomicrobiales bacterium
GAAAACCTCCGCTCCGGGATAGAGCTGTTCCAGTACCTTGCGCGCGGCCTTTTCCAGGATATTCCGCAAGTCCTCCCGGAGGTCCGACGCCGGCGTTCCTTCCGTCCCCCGTTTCCAGACCCTCTCGATCCGCGAGTCGGCGCGCTCAAGCGCGGCCTCAACTTCAGCGGCCCAGTATTCCGGAGTTTCGCTATCCGGCAACGCGCCCCGACCCCGGCCGAATTGGGCGACGGCGAGGTAGCAGAGAAGGGCCCGTCGCGCCTATCGGCGAAAATGCCCGAGCGACCCCTCAGCGATCCTTGAACTTCCCGTCGTAGTTCTCCTGCAAGCGGACAAAGCGCTGCTCCAACTCGGCGACACTCAATCCGTCGAATTCCGCCGGATCTGTCCGGTGCCGCCCCATCAGTTCTTCCAGCATCTCAATCTTTCCAATCCACACCCCCGCCTCACGCCCTTCCACACGCCCTTCCACACGCCCTTCCACACGGCCTTTTTCAAGGCCTTTCTCAAGGCCCTGGTTGATGAGTTTCTGCGCGGTGGTCATGGTCGTGGAATGGAGTGCGGAACCGGCCTCAAGGTGCTGGAAAATCTCCTCCACGTCAAGCGTCTCGTCGGCGTGCAGCGCGTAGAGCAGACTCAGGAGTTGGAAGTCTCCCGCCAGTTGGAATTCCTCCCGCGCCAGCCAGGAGAAGAACCCGAGCATCTCGCGCTCCCGCGCCATTTTCATGAGCTGGAGGACGATGCGGATCGCTCCCGCGGCTTCCTCATCCTTCGGCTCGCACTGGCTCAGATCGAGGAGCGCGTGGCGGAAATCCGGCACGTAGGGGACCTGTTCCGCCACCAGCTCCGACTCCCCGCCGAACAGGCCAATGAAGTCGGGCGAGACGGTCCATCTTTCGGGGCCCTGATGGAGGACAAAGGGCACAATGACCGGCAGCGGCGGGCCGCCCTGTTCCGCCCGGTCGCGCCAGATCTCGACCATGTAGGACAGCAGCCGCAGCGGCATCAGCTTGTCCACCGAGGTCTGGTGTTCGAAGAGCAGGTAGAGGAGCACCGGCTGCTCGCCGGAGGGCACCGTGAAAAGCAGATCCGAGTGCGCCTGCTGCAGGGTTCTCTTCACGAACGAAGCCGGAACCAGGGCCAGCTTCTCCCAGTCGAGCGATGCCGAGAGGGCCGGCGGCAAATGTCCCCGGAAGAGTTCGGCCGCGCGCTCGGGGTCTGAGAAGACGCGCTTGAAGTAGGCGTCATGCGGGTGGGTCGCCAGCTCGCGGACCAACTCGGCGTCCAGCTCGAAGCCGTCGTCCGCCGCCGAAGGCGAGCCCGCTTCGGGCGGCAAGAAGGGCGTCATCGGAATCCATGCCGCGAAACTGACCGCTTCAGCCCTCCAAAGCAAGCCTGTCGAGGCGGCTCGGCGGTCGCAGGGCTCGTAATCCGCAACGCTCTTCCCCCGCCGTTCAAAGCGTTTACCGCCCCCAAGCCTGGGAACGAGGGGCAAGGGTGGAATGGTATCGGGGAAAGGCGGGGGATTTCCGGAACCCGGAGGGTTCAAGGCCACAGCAGCCGGGGGTCGAGGGAGGAACGACCGATACCCCCGGTCCCCCGCCCCACAGGAACCGTAGCCCGGCATTCCCGCTCCGGGCGGACGCGGGGGAGCGAGGAGGAGTTTGGGAACGGAAAAGAACTCGCCCTGGCCTTCGGATCGCCCTACAATGCGGTAAGATCGGAGCCTTCCAGCATGAAGACGAATTATTGCCCCCTAATAGCTTGTGCGGTACTGTCGCTTCTCGCGGCGTGCGAGGAGGAGGAGACGCCACTGGTGCAGGAAATCCAGGCCACGGCCGACGCCGGGAAATCGTCCCTTCAGGAGCTTCTGGGCCCCCAAGAATACGAGTCCTTCGCCTATCGGTACGAGAAGAATCACCTGGTGGTGGACGGGGAAATGAACGGGCAAGCGGGGCGTTTCGTCATCTCCCCGGGCCAACACGGAAACCTGGTCAACCTGGAGTTCGCCCGGAAGGCGGGATTGAACATTGGGCCGATGGAGCAGCTAACCATCAGCATCGCATCGTCCTTCCCGCCGAACGGGATTTGCGAGGTGACCGGGTTCAAGGTCGGAAACGTCGCGCTTCCCGATCAGAAGCTGTTGGCGACGGACTTCGCGCTGAGTCCGGCCGATGCCGAGGTTCCGGATTGCGACGCGGTGCTGGGACGCTGGTTTCTGCACGAGTTCAAGGCCTTCATCGACTTCGAGAAGATGCGGTGCTTTGTACGTTCACGGCCGATGGTCGAGGAGCGCGCCAAGGAGGAAGGCCCGAACGCGAAATGATGCCCAGCGATGGCCCGCTTTGGGGGTCGGGGTGAATCCGCGCCCCCCCGCGCCGCGCCCCCCGC
>JAHEDC010000184.1 GCA_024641425.1 Verrucomicrobiales bacterium
TACGTCCTCGTTTTCTGTTATACCTTCCTCTTTTTCCTCCTCTCGCCTCCGCCCCGCCGAGCCGTCATGGCGAACCTCGCCGTCCTCATCCCGGGATCGTCGGGCGCCGCGAACTTCCTCCGGGCCTTCCGCGTCTACTGGAACTTCGCCTGGAGCATGATCGACTCCGCCCGCGCCCGCCTCGATCCCGACGCGATTGACTGGGATGTCGAGGGCCTCGAGCATTTCGCCGAAATCAATGCCCTCGAAACCGGCGCCGTCATCATCACCGCGCACATGGGAAGCTACGATCTTGCCGCCCCCGTTTTCGCGCGCCGTTTCCCACGGAGGCTGAACTCCGTCCGCGCGCCCGAGCGCGAGGATAAGCTCCAGGATTATGTCGAAACCCGGCGCCGCGAGCAGGAATCCGACGCCTTCGCCATCCGCTACAACCGCCCCGGCGGCATGCTTGGCATCGAACTTGCCCAAGCCCTCGCCGCCGGGGAAATCGTGGCCATCCAGGGTGACCGTGTCCTCTTCAACGTCGCGTCCGCCGACAGTTGTCTGAACGGGCAACGCTTCCCCGTTCCAAAGGGTCCGTTCGCCCTCGCCGCCGCAAGCCGCGTTCCGCTTTACCCGGTCTTCGTCCTCCGCCGAGGCTGGCGGCATTACCGGATCATCGTCGGTCGAAGAATCGACGGCGAACGCCAGCCCGACGACACGACCCGTGACGCGGGCCTCCGCCGTGCCGTCAGTGGCTGGACCCGCGTCTTGCACGACATCCTCCAGGAACATTGGGGGCAGTGGTTCGTCTTCGAATCCGCGTTTTATCCCGCAAAGGAACAATCCATATGAACGCGCTCGATCCCCGCTGCCACACCGCCCTCGGCCGTGCTCTCTGCACGCTCCTCCACGCGGAGGCGCCTTCCCCGCATGAACGCTCGGCATCCCACGAATTCCTCCGTCCACCGCGCGGTCCGCACAACGCCCTTGAATGCCGCATACTCGCTGGCGCCACCGTTCTTCTCGCCGCCCTCATCGTCTCTCACTTCCTCCATGCCCTCCCCCTTTTCTGGCGCGTCGCCCTCTCCCTGCCCGCCGCGCCGATCCTCCTCCAGTTCATCGCCCTCACCGGTATCCTCGTCACCCGCCTCCTTCCCGCAAGGCGTCGCCCCGCCGCAATCTCGCATTTCCTCCTCGGCACCCTCGGTGCCGGCGCCTTCCTCCTGCTCGCATCCCCCTGGACCCGCTGGCCCGCCGCCGCCTGGATCCTCCTCTGTCTCCTCAACCTCGCGTGCGCCGCTTCCGAACGCCTCGGTTCCCCGCATAGCACCTAAGCGCTTCCCACCCTCATTTTTCGTGCCTTCCGTCGCTGTCCCCTCATGATGCGCAGCCTGATCCTCGCCCTTAACCTCCTCGCTCCCCCCACTGCCGTGGCCATCCTCTCCACCGGCCACCCTGTCATCGCCCTCGCCGCCCTCCTCACCGCCCACGCCCCACTCCTCTACGCCACCCTCATGCCGAACTGCCGCTGGCTCGGCCCCCTCCTCCGCGATTTCCCCACGGACAAAAACGAAGTCTGGCTCACGATCGACGACGGCCCTGATCCGGATGACTCCCCACGCTTCCTCGATCTCCTCGACCGTTTCGGAGCCAAGGCCACCTTTTTCGTCATCGGCGACAAGGCCGCCCGGCACCCTGAACTCGTCCGCGAGATCGCCGCCCGGGGCCACGGCATCGGCAATCACACTCAAACCCATCCCGCCCGCCGATTCTGGCGACTTGGCCCCGGTCGATTGCGCGAGGAAATTAGCCGCTGCCAGAAGACGCTCGGCAGCCTCACCCGGCGACCGACCCTTTTCCGCGCCCCGGCCGGCATGCGCAATCCCTTCGTGCATCCAATCCTCCGCCATGAACAGCTCACCCTCGTCGCCTGGACCGCGCGAGGCTATGACGGCACCGACACCGACCGGCAAAAGGTTCTCGCCCGCCTCCTCAAAAATCTCCGCCCGGGAGCCATTCTCGTTCTTCACGAGTCCACCCCCATCGCCCCCCGGCTCCTCGAATCGCTCCTGAGCGAACTGGACCGACGGGGTTACGCCTGCGTGCTTCCACGATAGCCGCGATCTCACGCTCCCGACCTGCTTTGCTCCTCCGGCGCCCTCCGGCCGCACCAAAGCAGTCGGCGATCCCTCCCCGCTCCTCCGCGGAGGGCACGCCGGATTTTCCGCTTTCCGCCGGGGTGAAATCGGTACACCCTCCCTACCCAGCCCGAACCCGGCTTTTCCTGATTCTTGCCCCAAGACACCACAGACCCGCAGGTACCCAGCCCTTCCGGAGACTTCGCCGGTCTCTTCGCGCGTTTCGTTTTCCTCCTGGCGCAGCTTGGGCTCGTCCTGGGCGTGATCGGACAATACCATCTCGCGGAGGGACAGGGCATCGCGAAACTCCTTCCGGTCATCTTCGGCGGCTTCCTCGTCCACGCGCTCCTTCCGCACGCTTTGCGCCTGCCTTTTTTCGTCCTGCTTTCCATGGCGGGCATTTTCCTCGTCCTCGGGCCGACAAAGGCGACCTGGCTCGTTTTGATCGGGCTGGCGCTCATCGGACTCTGCCATTTGCCCCTTCCTTTCCGTCTCCGCGTGCTCGTCCTTTTGCTAGCCTGCGGCGCGCTCGCCGCCTGCCAGGCGGGCGTTCTGGAGACCAGTTCCCACCTCACCCTTATCATCCCGGTCCTCGGCACTCTTTTCATGTTCCGGCTTGTCCTTTACCTTTATGACATCCGGCACGAGCGCACCCGAATCTCCCCCTGGCAGCGGGTCGCCTATTTCTTCCTGCTTCCGAACCCGGTCTTTCCCCTCTTCCCCGTCGTCGACTACAAGACCTTCCTACGCACCTACTACCAGCGCGATGCCTTCCTGATCTACCAGAAAGGCATTCTCTGGATGGCGCGCGGCTGCGTCCATCTCCTCCTCTACCGCCTCGTCTACTACTACCTGACGCCGACCTACGAGGAGGTGACGACCCTCGCGAGCGTCGCCGTCTTCGCGGTCACGGCTTACCTGCTTTATCTGCAGATTTCCGGGCTCTTCCACCTCGCGGTCGGCATCCTCTGCCTCTTCGGTTTCGACCTTCCCGAGACCCACCGGCTTTACATGCTCGCTTCGGGTTTCAACGACTACTGGCGCCGGATCAATATCTACTGGAAGGAATTCATGGCCAAGATCGTTTTCTTCCCGGTCTTCATGCGCGCGCGGAGATTCGGTCAAGTTCCGGGGCTCGTCATCGCCACCGCCATCGTCTTCCTTGTCACCTGGCTCCTCCATTCCTACCAGCACTTCTGGCTGCAGGGCGCCTTTCCGCTCACTCCGGTCGATGCCGTCTTCTGGGGAATCTTCGGCCTGCTCGTCATCATCAATACCGTCCATCAGGCCAAGCGTCCGCCCGCTCCCCGGCCTGGCGGGAGGAAATCGTGGGACGTTCGCGCCGCCCTCCGCCTTTCGGTGCAAACGGCCGCCATGTTCATTCTCATGTGCCTGCTCTGGTCGATGTGGACGACCCCGAAGCTCGGACTCTGGCTGAACCTCATGGGCCAGGCCGTCAACGATCCGCTCCCCGGCCTTTTGGCCATCACCGCTTGCCTCGTCGGCGGCATCGCGCTCGGCACCGCCGCCCAGTACGCGCGATTTCGGGGGTGGAAACTGGTCAACGACGAGACAGCCCCGCCGCTCCGGCTCGGTCTCGCGGTTTTCGTCCCGCTCGGCGCCGCGCTCGCCGTCCTCTGGCCGAATGTCCACGAAGCCCTCGGCGCGCGGGAAGTCGTGAAGTCGCTCCGGGGCAACACCCTCAACCGACGCGACCAAGGGACGTTGGAGCGTGGCTACTACGAGGGCCTCCTCGTCAGCACCAACCTCACCTCCGCCCTCGCCGGCGTGCATTTCGAGAACGACGACGAAGACCGGGACGGTCGGGACGCGCGCATGCTTGATCCCAAGTATTTCCGCGCCACCGGGGACCTCCTCTACCGCGAGTACCTCCCTTCCCTCCGCTACACTGAGGACGGCAAGGCCTGGAGCACCAACCGCTTCGGCATGCGGGACCAGGAATACCCGCGGGAGAAACCAGCCAACACCAAGCGGCTCCTCTTCCTGGGTGCCTCCTACATCATGGGCAAGGGTGTCGGCGATGGCGAGCCCTTCGAAAGCATTCTCGAGGAATTCCTGAACCAGCAAGCCCCCGAAGGCAGCGCCTACGAGATCATGAACATGGGCGTCGACGCCTACACCCCGCTCGAAGGCGCGATCCTCTGCCGCGACAAGGTCGGCGCCCTCAAGCCCGACTACGTCTTCTTCATCGACCACACGAACGTGAAGGAACGCGTTGCCTACCGCGTCATGCAGCGCATGGTCACGCCCGATCTCGATCTCGAGTATCCCCTTCTCAAAGACCTCCAGTGGCGCGAGCGCGTCTTCGACGGCTCGGACGAAACCCTTTCCACCGCGGCGCTCTTCCGTCACGGAGACGAGATCCTCGCCTGGGCCTACGGGGAAATGGTGCGAAACTGCCGCGCGCAGGGAATCCATCCGGTCTGGGTCTTGCTTCCACGACTGAAGGAAATCAGCACCAAGGCCGAGATCGAGGAACAGGTCGGCCTCGCCCGCGCCGCCGGGTTCACGGTCCTCGTCCTCAAGGATCCCTACCAGGGCCGGAACGCCGATACGCTCACGGTCGCCGATTGGGATTATCATCCCAACGCGCCCGGCCATCGCCTCATCGCCGAAAGCCTTTACGATCTTCTTGAAAAAAACGAATCCGACCTCAAACTCGGCATCACCGTCCCCCGCAGCGAGCTCAAGGAAAAGGCGGAAGATTAACCGGCGAAGCCGCCCCCAATTAACCAATAACCAATAACCACCCCACCATGTCCAAGGACGAAATCAAGCCCCTCGTGAAACAATACCTCCTCGACGAGTTCCTCCCCGGCGCGGACGCCGATGAGGTGGACGACAGCACCCCGCTCATGTCGGGGGGCATTCTGGATTCCATCTCGACGACGCGCCTCGTCGCCTTCCTCGAGGAGCGCTTCGGCGTCACCTTTGAAGCGCATGAAATGGGCGTCGACTACCTCGACAACCTCGAGGATATCGCCTCCCTCGTCGCCGAGAAAATGGCGGCCTGATCGCCGACGGATCCCATGCCGCGCACCCTCGCCAGCCTGCTCGCCGATTCCGCCGCCCGCTTTCCGGAGCGGGTCGCCGTCGTCGATCCCGTCGCCGGTGAGTCCGTAACCTACGCCGAGCTGAAGGCGCGGGCCGGGGAAATCGCCGCCGCTCTCCGGGGACTTGGCATCGGTGCGGGCGACCGGGTCGGAATCTGCGCGCCGAAGTCAATCGCCACCGTCGCCGCCATTTTCGGCATCCTTGAATGCGGCGCCGCCTACGTCCCCGTCGATTCCACGGCACCGTCCGCGCGGAACGGCTTCATCTTCTCCGACTGCGCCGTCTCCGCCATCCTCGCCGCCCAAGGCGCCCCGGCCCTCGCGACCGAACTCGGGGTAGCGGAAAGCGCCAGCACTGTCGGCGACCTTACCCTTCTCGACTGCCGCGACCGCCCGGCCGGGAACACGACCACTCCGCCCGATGGCCTTGCCTACATCCTTTACACCTCGGGTTCGACCGGAAATCCCAAAGGCGTCATGCTCACCCACGCCAACGGCCTGAGCTTCGTCGACTGGTGCTCGGACGCCTTCTCTCCCAACGAGCACGACCGCTTTTCCTCGCACGCGCCCTTTCATTTCGACCTCTCGATCCTCGACCTCTACGTCCCGATCAAGCACGGCGCCGCCCTCGTCCTCATCGGCGAGTCCCTCGGGAAAAACGCCCGCCAGCTCGCGCCCGTCATTGCTTCGGAAAAAATCACCGTCTGGTATTCCACCCCGACCGTCCTGCGGCTTCTCGTCGAGTTCGGCGACCTCCCGAACCTCGATCTCTCCGCGCTCCGCCTCATTCTTTTCGCCGGGGAAGTCTTCCCCGTGAAGCACCTCCGCGCACTGAAAACGCTCCTTCCGGCGCCCGCTTACTGGAATCTCTACGGCCCGACCGAGACGAACGTCTGCACCGCGCTGGAAATCCCCGAAGCCATTCCGGAATCGCGGGACACCCCCTTCCCCATCGGCCCCCCCTGCTCGAACGTCGAGGCCCGTGTCGTCGACCCCACCACTGGCGAACCGGTAGCGAGCGGCGAGGAAGGCGAACTCGTGATCCACGGCGGCCCGGTCACCAGCGGTTACTGGAACCTTCCCGAACGCAGCGCCAACGCCTTTCTCACCGATTCCTCGGGCAAAAACTGGTACCGCACCGGTGACATCGTAAAGGACATCGGCGACGGCGTGCTCGACTACATTGGCCGCCGCGACCGCATGGTGAAACGCCGCGGCTTCCGCGTCGAACTCGGCGAAATCGAGGCCGGCCTCTACAAGCATCCTCAAGTCGTCGAGGCCGCCGTGATCGCCGTTCCCGACGCCGAATCCGGCGTCAGCGTCATCGCCTTCCTCCACTGCGAAGGCGGCGACCAGGCTCCCAAAACGGTGCAGATGAAGATTTTCTCCGCCAAGACCCTCCTCGCCTACATGGTACCCGACCGCTTCGTATTTCTGGAAACCATGCCGAAGACCTCGACCGACAAGATCGACTATCAGCGCCTTATCGGGCTCGCCATCCCTGCAAACTAGAACCACGCCATGAATTTCGACTACACCGACGAGCAGAAGAAAATCCGCCAGGAAATCCTCGACTTCTGCCGCGAAGCCGGACTGAACGACGCCATCGACGCCCGCGACCGCTCCGGCGAGTTTCCCCGCGCGCTTTTCGAGAAGATCGGCCAGGGTCCTTGCCTGCAGGGGCTCGCCATTCCGAAGGAATACGGTGGCCGCGGCCTTGATCCGCTTACCACGATCGTGGCGCTCGAGGCATTCGGCTACGCCTGCGAGGACAATGGTCTCGTCTTCGCCGTCTGCGCGCACCTCCTCGCCACCGCCGTTCCCTTCGCCAGGTTCGGCACCGAGGAGCAGAAGAAGGCGTTCCTGCCCGGCCTCTGCGATGGCTCGAAGGTCGGCGTGAACTGCATGACCGAACCCGGCGCCGGCTCCGACATCGGCGGCATCGCCACCACCGCCGTCCGCGACGGCGACGACTACATCCTCAATGGCAAGAAAACGCTCGTCACCAACGGCCCCGCCGGCGACCTCGGCACCGTCTTCGCCGTCACCGATCCCGAAGCAGGCCTCCAGAGCCGGATGACGCCCTTCGCGATCAGCATGGACACGCCCGGCATCACGCGCGGCCCGGCCTTTGATCTCCTCGGGAACCGCACGACGCCCGTCGGCGAGCTGACGCTGGAAAACGTCCGCGTCCCGGCCTCGTCGATTCTCGGCGGCCGCGAGGGCACCGCGATGGCCATCTTCAACCACGCCATGAACTGGGAACGCGTCGGCCTCTTCGCCGCGCACGTCGGTACCATGCAACGCCTCACCGAAATCTCGATCAAGCGCGCGCGCACCCGCAAGCAGTTCGGCCAGGCCATCGGGAAATTCGAAGGCATCTCCCACACCATCGCCGAGATGAAGGCCCGGCTCGAAGCGAGCCGGATGCTCGTCTACCGCGCCGCCTCCCGCCTCGACCGCGCCCGCGATGTCGCCCTCGATGCCTCCATTGCCAAGCTTTTCGTCGGCGAAGCCTATGTGCAGACCGCCCATGACGCCCTTCGCATCCATGGTGGGGCCGGATACATCAATGACACCGGACTCGCCCGCCCGCTCCGCGACGCCATCGGCAGCACGCTCTACTCCGGAACCTCCGAAATCCAGAAGAACATCATCGCCGGCTGGCTCGGCCTTTGACGTGGCGCCTCTTTGGCCGACAATACGGCAGTCCGCTCCCTTTCCTTTTACCACCATTCCATGAATTCAACTCACTTCTGCGCCGGCCTCGACATCGGAGGCACCACCGTCAAATCCATGCTCGTCGATGCCGAGGGGCAACCCGCCGGCAAAATGGAGGAGGTGCGCAGCCATGTGAAGGACGGTTATCACAAGACTTTCGGCCAGTTGAAGGAATCCCTCCGGCTCCTCTGCCACCAGCTGGACATCAGCTCCGAAGACATCGCCGGCGTCGGACTCGACGTGCCCGCTCCCTGTTCGAAAGGCGTCATCTGGGGCCAGTCGAATCTTTCCGCCGACTGGGTCGGCACCAATATCTGCGAGGAATTGTCCGAGGAGATCGGGAAGCCGGTCTGGATGACGAATGACGGCAACGCCGCCGCCTTCGGTGAATGGCTCCTCCGCCCGCAGCGTGAGGACGGCCTCCTTTTCGTCGCCCCCGGCACCGGCCTCGGCGGCGGACTCGTCCTCCCCGGCGGCTACCTCTATGAAGGGGCGAACGGCCTCGCCATGGAAATCGGCGACGTCTCCGTCCCCTTCCTCGAGGACGGCATCCTGCCCAAGGACGGCAAGGGCCGCGAGGGCAGCCTTGAAGCCTGGGTCTCGCTCATCGCCATTCGCCGCCAGCTGGAGAAAAAACTCGCCGACGACAAGTATGCGGAACACCCGCTCGCCAAGGAGGACTCCACGATTGAGGAAAAAGCCTTCCAGCTTCGGAACTACGCCGAGAAAGGCGACCCCCTCGCGCTGGAGATCTTCCAGAAGCAGGCCCACGTCCTCGGCTACGCCCTCGGAGACCAGGCCAGCGAACTCGACCCCGGTCTCATCGTTATCGGCGGCGGCCTCGCCGAGTCCGGTTTCCGCGACTGGTATCTCGAAGCCGTCCGCGAAGGCTTCAACCGCCGCGCCGCCACCTTCTACCAGCACAGCCCCATTCCACCCCACCCCGCAACCACCACCTTCGAATGGGCGATCGGAGGCGACAGCTCCGCCGCCTACGGCGTGGCACGGAAAGCGCTCGACCTCGCGAAACGGGCTTCGTAGTCTTCCCCCCCACTTCATCGTTCTCACTTCTAACTTCTTACTCGCCTTGAACACCGAACGCACCTTCACCACCGGCTCCGGAGCCGAAGGAAAACTCTTCTCGCTTCCCGCGCTCGCCGAGCAGGGCTACCCGAACCTTTCCCGCTTGCCCGTTTCGATCCGCATCGTCCTCGAATCGCTGCTGCGAAACTGCGACGGGCGCAAGGTCACCGAGGAAGACGTGAAGAACCTCGCCGGCTACAACGCGAAGTCCCCCGGCGACTACGAGATCCCCTTCACCGTCGCCCGCATCGTCCTCCAGGACTTCACGGGCGTCCCGCTCCTCGTCGATGTCGCCGCCATGCGCGACGCCGCCGTCAAGGCCGGCGCGTCCGCCGAAAGGATCGAGCCGCTCGTCCCCGTCGATCTCGTCGTCGACCACTCGGTGCAGGTTGATTTCTCCGGTTCCCAGGCCGCCCTCGACCGGAACATGGCCATCGAATTCATCCGCAACCGCGAGCGCTACGAATTCCTCAAATGGGGCCAACAGGCCTTCGAGACCTTCTCCGTTGTCCCTCCCGGCATCGGCATCGTCCACCAGGTCAACCTTGAGTATCTCGCCAAAGGGGTTCTCGAAAAAGGGGGCGTCTACTACCCCGACACCCTCGTCGGCACCGATTCCCACACCACCATGATCAACGGCCTCGGCGTCGTCGGCTGGGGCGTGGGCGGCATCGAGGCGGAGGCCGGCATGCTTGGCCAGCCCGTCACCTTCCTCGTCCCCGAAGTCGTCGGCGTCTACCTCCACGGCAGGCTCGCCGAGGGCGTCACCGCGACCGACCTCACCCTCCGCGTGACCGAGATGCTGCGCAAGCACGGCGTCGTCGGCAAGTTCGTCGAGTTCTTCGGCCCCGGCGCCGAGGCCCTCAGCCTGCCCGACCGGGCGACCATCGCCAACATGGCCCCCGAATACGGCGCGACGATGGGCTTCTTCCCCGTCGATGCCGAAACCATCCGCTACCTCCGCGGCACCGGCCGTTCCGAGGAACTCTGCGTCACGGTCGAGAACTACTACAAGGCCCAGGGCCTCTTCGGCATCCCGGGCCAGGACGCGTGCGACTACACCGACCTTCTCGAACTCGACCTCGCCACCATCGTCCCCTGCGTTTCCGGCCCGAAGCGCCCGCAGGACCGCATCGACGTCCCCGCCCTCGGCGACAAATTCCACAGCCTCCTCCAGGCCCCGGTCGCCGAAGGCGGCTTTGGCCTTCCCGCCGAAAAGCGCAACACCATCATCCCCTTCCACCTCGGAGAGCCCGCCGGCTTCTCCCCGTCCTCCGCCGACCTTCTCCGGGCCTCCGGCGAGCAGATCGCCACTGAAAACTTAAAACTGAACACTGAAAACTCCCTAACCCACGGCTCGATCCTCATCGCCGCCATCACCAGCTGCACGAACACGAGCAACCCCAGCGTCATGCTCGCTGCCGGTCTCGTCGCCAAGAAGGCGAACGCCAAGGGCCTCAAGCTCGCGCCCTTCGTCAAGTCCTCGCTCGGCCCCGGCTCCCGCGTCGTGACCGACTACCTTGAGGCCACCGACCTCCAGAAGGAACTCGACACCCTCGGCTTCCAGACCGTCGGCTACGGCTGCACGACCTGTATCGGCAACTCCGGCCCGCTCCATCCCGCCATCGAGGGCGCGATCAAGGAAGGCGACCTCGTCTGTGCCAGCGTCCTCTCCGGCAACCGCAACTTCGAGGCCCGCATCCACGGCGCGATCAAGGCCAACTTCCTCATGAGCCCGCCCCTCGTCGTCGCCTACGCCCTCGCCGGCCGCGTCGACCTCGACCTCACCAACGACCCGCTCGGCACCGGCTCCGACGGCGAACCCGTCTATCTCGCCGACCTCTGGCCGACCCAGCAGGAAGTCCGCGACCTCCTCGCCTCCGCGCTCAAGCCCGAAGTTTACGCCAAGCTCTACGGCAACGTCGACGAGGCCAACCCGAAATGGGGCGAGATCCCCGGCAAGACCGGCGCCACCTACGCTTGGGACGCCGACAGCACCTACATCCAGCTCCCGCCCTTCTTCGAGGGCTTCGACGGGAAACTCGGCGACCTCGCCGACATCACCGACGCCCGCCCGCTGGGCATCTTCGGCGACTCCGTCACCACCGACCACATCAGCCCCGCCGGTGCCATCAAGCC
>JAHEDC010000658.1 GCA_024641425.1 Verrucomicrobiales bacterium
GACGGGAGGAAAGCCGCTGAGACCGCCGCGCGATTCGAAGAGATCGAAACCGGGGCCGCCGGTCTTGAGATTCAGGCGGCCGCTGACGGCGAGGATGGAATCGCGGAGGCTTTCCGCTTCGAGACGGCGCGAGGGGAAGCGCCAGAGGAGGCGGACATCGGCGTCCTTCGCCTGGGCCTCGGGAACGATCCGGTGCGACTGCCGATAGGTCGCGGAGAGGACGATGAGGCGGTGCAGGTGCTTCACCGACCAGCCGGAGCGAATGAATTCGGCGGCGAGCCAGTCGAGGAGTTCGGGGTGCGAGGGCATCGCGCCGACGCGTCCGAAGTCGTTCGAGGTCTCGACGAGGCCGATGCCGAAGTGGCCCTGCCAGATGCGGTTCACCATGACGCGGGCGGTGAGGGGATTGTCGGGTTTGGCGATCCAGTCGGCGAGGGCGAGGCGGCGGTCGGAGTCGGGGGCGTCCTTTGGCAAGGTCACGTTCCCGAGGGCTTCGAGGACGGCGGGGGCGACTTCCTCCTGCGGCTGTTCGGGATCGCCACGGTTCAGACGGTGCATCGGTTCCGGTTTCCCGAAGATGCCGCCGAAGACCTGCTGGGCGTCCCGGAGGTTCGCCAACTGGCTGTTCAGCGTTGCCTTCTCTTCCGCGAGGGACTTCGCCGTGACCGTCTCCTCCGGGCTCAGGCCGGAGAAATCCGCCTCGGCTTTCGGCTCTCCCTTCCGCCGGTCCGTCGAGTCGGCGAGGACCTGCCATGCGCCCGCGTCGTCCGCGGCCTCGATCGTGTATTCGAGGGCGAGGCGGTCGGCGAATTTGCCTTTGCGATCCCGTCCCCACGCGATGCGCTCGATGACGGTTTCAGCCGGGAATTCCAAGGCGATCCAGCCCGCCGTCTCACTGCACATCCAGCTCCGGGAGTTGCCGAATTCGCCGTCGTTGATGAATTCCGGCTGGTGCCGGTTGGCCTCGACGTTGCTCCCCGAGGCGCTCCAGGTCGTGCCCGCGGTGGCGAGGGCGATGTTCCGCCCGCTTTGGTCGAAGACCTCCAGTTCATCAAGGCAGGGCTCGTATTGGTTGGTGCTCTGGATGGAAAAACGCACCCGGCGCGCCTTCACGGGCGCGAAGCGTTCGATGTTCAGCACCGCGTTCACGGGCGGACGTTCGACTCCCGAAAGCGCGAGCGGAACGAAGCCCGCGATCGTGCGTTCGATTTCCCGAATCCGCGCTTCCATCGCCCCTGCTTCCTGTCGCCGCGCCTCGGCCTCGGGTGATTGGATCGGACGATCCCCGTAGGAGACGCCCGCGAAGAACGCCTGCATCGCGTAGTAATCCTTCGCGGAAACGGCGTCGAACTTGTGGTTGTGACAGCGCGCGCAACCGACGCTCAAGCCGAGGAAGGCCTCGCTGGTATTGATCACGATCTCGCCGAGTTCGTCCTGCCGTGCGAGACGCATCGATTCGGCGTCCTTGCCGATCTGGCCCGGGAGCAACGCCGCCGCGGTGACGAGAAAGCCGGTCGCGGCGTCCTTGCCGAGTTGATCTCCCGCCAACTGCTCGCGAATGAATTGATCGTAGGGCGTGTCTTTGTTGAAGGCCGCGATGACATAATCGCGATACGGCCAGGCGTTCGGGCGCGGGGTGTTGACCTCGAAGCCATGCGTGTCGGCGTAGCGCACGACATCCAACCAGTGCTGGCCCCAGCGTTCACCGTAGCGCGGCGAGGCCAGCAGGGCGTCGACGACCCGCTCGTAGGCGTCGCTACGGGTATCGTTCACGAAGGCCTCGGTCTGTTCCGGGGTCGGGGGCAGACCGGTCAGATCGAAGGTGACGCGGCGCAGCCAGGTCGCGCGATCGGTTTCCGGTGACAGCGCGAGGCCGTTCTCGGTGAGTTTTTCGGCAATGAACGCGTCGATGCCGCGCCCCGACTCAAGGGGAGCGAGCGGTTTGAACGACCAGTGATCGGCCCGATTCTCGAGTTTCGTTTTATCCACGCCCTCCGGCCACACCGCGCCCTGTTCCACCCAGTCCACAAGGGTGGAAACCTCTTCGGGCGACAGCGGGTCGCCCTTCCCGGGCATGCGGATCTTCTCGTCGTCTCCGCGGACAAAACGGATGAGATGGCTTTCGTCCGGCTTTCCGGGAACGATGTTCGGAGCGTGGAATTCGCCGCCCTTCAGCGCGGCCTCGCGGATGTCGAGCCGCAGCCCGGACTTCTGCTTCTCCGCGCCATGGCATTCGTAGCAATGCGCCTCGAGGATCGGACGAACGTCGCGGACAAAATCGATCGACCGCGCATCGCCCGGCTCCGCGGCGGCGGAGAATGCCGTTAGGAAGAATGCGAAGGCGAGGTCATTCCACCGAACTCTCTGGATGCGTCTGCGCTGTTCGGGTTCGTCAGTCATCGGGATGCCCCTCTATTCTTACCGAAAGCGGGGAGATTCACGAATGCTTTTCGACGTTCGTTCGCGCCCGAAGAAGCGCGCCGTAACGCCGAAAGTTTTCAAAAACTCACTTAAGGGGGTAAATATTTTATAAAACCTGAGTATCAAGGTGTATAGTATCCGCCTGCCATGAACGCCCGCGCCCTCCCCACCGAGCCCAAATTCGACGCCAAGCCGACCCTGGATGTTTTGGTGCGTGATGCGACGAAGCTTTTCGCGAGCTGGTGGCTGGGGGATTGCGGGCCATGTTTTCTGAGGGTCGAGAATGCGCGGGGGGAGGAGGAAACGTTGTTGCCGTTGCGGGAAGCGCGGGCCTGGAAATTCCTCACCGTGCGGGAGCCGGGGACGATCTACGCGCTGTCACTGGTGCGTGGGGGCGACGAGAAAGCACCGCTGGTCTCGCCGAAGTTCGTGCAGATGCCTGCCTTGCGCCGCGATCCGGCGGAGCTTGCCGGGGATGACGATGTGATGCTGGCGTATTGCCCCGAGGCCCATGACTGAGGCCCCACCGGTGGCGGTGGACGAGGACATCGAGGCCTTCATG
>JAHEDC010000185.1:0-8179 GCA_024641425.1 Verrucomicrobiales bacterium
GCTCCCCCGCATTTCTGAAACTCTGGCATTATGAAAACGCCCACGACCCCCTCGAGCCCCGTTCCATTCCGAATTCCGAGCCTTGGAGCGACGATGGCCACGTCGGCGGTCACGCTCGCTCTTCTCACCGCTGCGGAGGCCCAGAGGCCGTTTCCGCGGGCCAAGCCCGCGCAGGATCCTGCCGCCGCCCGGCGGGATGCGGGGCCGACTGACGACGATGCCTTGCGCAAGTTCTTCGCCATGGGCTGCAACTACTGCGACGCCCTCGTGCTCGCCGCCTTTTGGAATGAGGCCTCTCCGGGGGAGGCCAAGCTTCGCCTGGGCCACAAGATGCTCGATTTCGGCCCCGAGGAGATGGACATCCATCTCCGCGAGGCCCGCGCCGAGGCCTTCAAGAAACCCGTCGAGGAAATGCCCTGCTGGTATACCGACGGCGGCTACACTTTCGACGACGCCGAACTTCTCGGGAAATACTGGGGCACCGGCATCGAGGACTCAAAGGCGCGCATGACGAATCTCCTCGTCGGCGGCCACGATATCGTCATCAAGAAAGCCCTCAAGTCGGCCAAGGGCCGGTAGATGTTCGTTCCCGACGGTCGCGACCCGGTCTCCGCGTTCCTCGGTCGGCTTGGGATCGAGATCGAGTTGCTCGCTCCGCGCGGCAAAAGCCGTGAGGATCTGGCCCTTGCCATTGCCGACCACTACGGGGGGACGGTGCGGCGCTTCTTCCATCCACAGGGCGAGCCCAGCAAGGCGAAGAACACGCCCTTCTTCGAGAACCTCACCCTCGGCTTCGTCGTCATGGATGCCGAGGGCGAGGTCCTCGCGCAGTGCGTGGACGACCTTACCCTGCAGGACGATCTTGACCGTCGGCATTCGCCCCGTCCCGGTTGGTATCGAATCGTCAGCGACGACGCCCGCTTCCTCCGGCTCGCCATGCGGCACGCGGATGCGGAGGCCCCCTTGAAGGAGGTGCTTCGACCCGTCGCGGATCTTTTCGGCACCGAGGCGGTGGAAGGGGAGGGAGGCATGATCCGTGTCGCCGATGTGAGTGGCTCTCCGGTCGTCCTCGGCGCGCCCCTTCCGGGAGAACGGGAACGGCCCTGCGAACTCATTACCCCGCCGCTCGATCGCGACCACTCCCATTGCCTCGACACCCTCCTCGGCCTCGCGCGGAATCTCGGCTTCACCATTCCGGTCGAGGGCGCCACCCATATCCACTTCGATGCCACCCCCCTCTGTGACGCGCCCACCCTTGCGAACCTCGTCCGCTTCCTCGGTGTCCATACCGAGGCCCTCAAGGATCGCTTCGGCACCAACCCCCGCTGCCGTCGACTCGGCAACTGGCCGGTCGAGCTCTTCGAATGCGTCGCCGCGCCGGACTTCGTGGCGCTGGAGTGGAGGGAAGCCCGCGAGCGGCTGGCCAGGATTAGCCTCACGAAATACTGCGACTTCAACCTTCGCAACCTCGTCCACCCGGCGCCTGGAAAACACACCTTTGAGGTGCGAATCCTTCCCGTCTGGCTGGAAACGGAAAGGATCCTCGACGCGGCGGAGTTCTTCGCGGCTGTCCTCTGGTGGGCCCGGGATAGCGAGCGGGAACTCAAGCCGATCCCGGTGGATCCGGAGGATGTCCTTAGAATGCGGCTGGAAAAAAGGTAACAGGAGGACAGGGAGGTTTCCCGAAATCATCAGCTACGGGTCCTCCTCCGGCTTGGCGGTTCCTGCAGCGGGAATGACTTTCCTCCATGAACGGGACACGATTCGTCAAGGCCGCTGCCCACCTGATTTACCGCGGATGGACGATGTGTGTGAGGGCGAAACGCCCGTTTCAATGCTGAGTGCTATAGCGCCGCCTTTTGGAGGGCTTCCTCGAAGAATGTCCTTGAAATATTTCCGTTAATGGCTCTTTTGGATCGTGGAATGCACAACGTCATGCCCCCAAGCGCTGCCGAATCGCCGCTCTCCCTTTCCGCCTTCTTCGCCTCTGAGGAGGGAGCGGTTTCGAGTGATCGGGGCCACCATGTGTGGGGGGTGTGATGCAACGCATCGGATTTTTTCCCTCTCGGTATCTTCTCCCTGCGTTCGAAACGGAGAGAGTGCATACCAACAAGTCGGAGATGGCCGTGTCCGTCCGAAGGTTTTTGTGCGACGTCCGTAGAGAGATGACTCCACTCGAATATTGTTAATATCATCCCAAAATGACGAAAGAAAGAATACCCGCCCCATGAGACCCTTAATCCCCGACATCAAAGTATTGCTGGCATTCACCTTCATCGGGGCTCCCTCAGCTGCCCGTGCCGCCGAGGATCCTCTTGAAATCGCTCTGGCGAGCTCCGCGGCCTATTCCGCTGCCTTTGAAAAGCGGGACGCCTCTGCCGTGGCCGCGCTTTACTCGGAGGACGCGCAGTACGTGACCGATTCCGGTGAGACGATTTCCGGACGCGCGGCCATTCAGGAGCGCTCGAAGGCTTTTTTGAGTGCGAATCCGGATGCGCGGATTGCGATCAGCGTTGACTCCGTCCGTTTTCTCACACCGGATGTGTTGGTGGAAAAGGGCTACGCGATCATCACCGGGGCAGGAGAACCCGAGACGACACGCTACACCGCGACCCACATACGACAAAAGGGCGGCTGGATCATTGCGGAACTGGATGAAACCATCCTTCCCCCCGCGGATCCCGGAACGGAGGCCCTCTCCTCGCTGGACTGGATCATCGGAAGCTGGAAAAGCGAGACGAAAGGGGTCGCGGCCGAAACCGAAGCGAACTGGAGCCTGGACGGTCGCTTCATCACCCGCACTACCAAGGAGCCGCGGGGGGGCGAGGATCCCTTCGTCACCGTCGAGGTGATCGGTTACGATCCGATCAAGGGGCGGATCCGTTCCTGGTTTTTCGATGCCGAGGGGGGGTTCGGGGAAGGGACGTGGCGCCAGGATGGAGACAAGTGGTTGCTGGTGACGCGCGCGACCCTGCCGTCCGGTGGCCAGGCATCCAGTGAAGTCGTCATCACTGTCATGGAGGAAGGGCGCATCGGAATCGAGAGCATCAACCGGGTGCTAGACGGTGAGCTTCTTCCTAACTGGGACCGCATCATCGCCGTCCGGACTTCCAAAGAAAGCAAAGCCTCCTCAGACGAATGAAATCTTCCAGTCACTTCGTTTGGGTTGTTCTCGGTGTCGCCCTGTTCGGCTGGATCGATTGCGTGGAAGCCGGTCGTTTCGGTGGCGGAAGCGGGGGAGGTGGGGGAAGCCGCAGTGCTTCCGTCTCCCGTGCGAAACCCTCCGCGAGCCGTTCGTCATCCCGGTCCGCTCCAAGCTATCGGCCCAAAACCAGTTCCTCCTCTTCAAGTCGTCCGGCATCGGGGAGCAGCGGTGGAAGGCTATCCTCGTCCCGTCCGAGTTCACGCCCGGCGGCGGCACCCGGATACCGACCGCAGCAGAAACCTTCCACTCCCGCAACCCGGCCATCCGTCCCGACAAGTCGCCCCTCCACCAAGCCTGCGACGCGTCCGTCCCTTCCCGAATCGCGCCCGACCCGCCCGGATGGGCGCCCGACCACGTTGCCTGGGAGTGGCAATGGTCTCGGGCTGAAACCTTCGAATCCCCCCGCCCGACCGGACCGCCCGACGACCTTGCCCGGGAGGGTTCCTGGCGGCGGCGACCGTCCTTCCATCGGGGATCGACCCACGACACTGCCGGGCAAGGTTCCCGGCGGAGGTGACCGTCCTTCGATCAAAGACCGCCCGACGACGTTGCCCGGGAAGCTTCCCGGGGGAGGGGATCGCCCCGGTCTGGGCAATCGTCCAGGCGGCGGACGCCCGTCCGTTCCAGACCCGCCCGGCAGGCCTTCCCGTCCGGAGCGTCCGGACTGGGGCGGTCGTTGGGACGGCAGTGACAGCAAGTTCACCAATATCTCGAATACCTGGAATGCAAAGAACCAGACGACGATCAACAATTTCAGTGTGAACAGGAGCACGCAGTGGAACCGTGTCAGCGCCCGTTACAATGAACGGGGCTGGCACAGCCAGTGGGGGTCGCCGGGTTATCGGGCCTGGCGCGGCGATGTCTGGACTTACCGTGGCAATCGATGCGGGGAAATATGGTTCCGCACCGGGCCCTACCGCTATCATGACTCCTTCTTCAATGTCCATTGGTGGGGCACCTGCTCCTGGTACCGGGGACCCGCTGTTTACGTGAATCATTCGCCGTGGTGGTGGTGGCGTCCTGTTGCCTGGGCTTCGATTGGTTACTTTTTCGGCGAAGCGATTGCTTCCGATCCCGTCGTCTACGATCCCGGCACCACGGTCATCTACGAAGGGGACACGATCTACATCAATGGCGAATCGGCCGGTGACGCGAACGACTACCGGAAGGAAACCATCGCGCTCGCGAATCCCACGGTAGGGGAAGTTCCGGTGCCACAGCCACCACCGGCGCCCGAAGGCACGGATCCCGATGAAGCGGTGGAGGACGATCCGGCGAAACCGGCGGGCGACTGGCTGCCTGTCGGGGTGTGGGCACTTACCCAGCAGGAGCAGGGCGATGCCACCATGTTCTTCCAGCTTTCGATCGACAAGGACGGCATCGTCGGTGGCGCCTACAAGAATGTCATGACGGGTGACGAACAGCCGGTTGTCGGGAAGCTCGACATGAAATCGCAGCGCGTGGCCTGGCACATCGGGGAGGTCACCACTACGGTGTATGAGACGGGTCTCTCCAACTTCGAGAACGACGTCGCCAGCACCTTCGTTCACTTCGGAGAAGAACAAACTCAAACCTGGCTCCTCGTCCGCATGCCCTCGCCGGAAATGCCTCCGGGCACCGTGAAACTTCCGGAGACAAAGTGATGCCAAGCAACATTCCGCACGCATTTCAGGGTTCGCCCCGGACGCGCGGGAGCCGGGCCTTGGTGCCCTCTGACTGAGCCTGCAGGGAAGTTGCGGACACAGAAAGCGAAAACTGATAGACAGAAACCCGCATTTCCAATGCCTCCCTCCGTTCGCTGCTTTCTTGTTCTCTCCTGCGCGTTGTTCACTCCGATCTTCTCCCCTTCGAATCTCCGGGCACAGGACGACACCAGCAACCTCTCCCGTCGGGCGACCGACCCCACGGCCTCGCTGATGGCCCTCCATTTCCAAGGGCTCTACACCGGAGGCTTCCATGGCGACCTTCCCGGGCTCGACGAGGACCGCTGGACGCTCCAGTTCCGCCCCGTGATTCCCTTCGAGGCCTTCGGGCATCCGAATATCCTGCGGATGACCGTGCCCTCTCAGGTCGGGGGGAGGGGAGATGAGGGTTGGGGCCCGATTTCGGTCTTCGATCTGGTGGTGTTCGACGAGGACTGGGGGCGCTGGGGCGTCGGGCCGGTGATGGGTTTGGACACCAAGGGCATGGCGCCGGACGAATATGTCATCGGCCCAGCGGTGGGTAGTGTCTGGCAGGTGAACAAGAAACTCGACGTCGGGTTCTTCAGCCAGAATGTCTTTTGGAGCGACACGGCCGCCACGCAGATCCAACCGGTCATTGCCTACCAGTGGGGCGGCGGCTGGTCCCTCAGAGCGGGTGACCTCCAGTTCACCTACGACTGGGAATCAGGTCGCTGGGTCGACGTTCCGATTGGCTTTCAACTGGGTAAGGTGACCAAGATCGGTAAGCTGCCGGTGCCCCTCGCCGGCAATCCGCAATACAATCTCAAGGACGGCGCAGGTCTCGAAGAATGGTCGATCGGGTTCACCTTTGCCGCCCTCTTCCCCGCGAACTAGGGCGTTCCCATGACCCACTTGCCTTCACACTCCCGCTTCTCTATGAAATTCCGAAACATTCTCCCGCTCACCATCCTCCTCTCGGTTTCCTCGGTCCTCCACGCCGAGGAGGGGGGCTCCGGTCATTACTTGCCCGGTTCCATGTCTTCCTTTGTCGATGGCGTGCCGACGGACGAGACCTTCATCGCGCGCTACAATCTTCTTTACTACGAAGGGGACATCGATTTGCTCGCACCTCTGCCCTTCGCGGGACTTACCGCTGCGGGAGCCGAGGCGCGTTCGCTCGCCAACGGCCTCACCCTCCTTTGGCGTCCGCCCCTCGATCTGGGGGAGCGCTGGAGCTACGCGATGAGTACCACGATTCCTTACGTGACGATGGATGTTTCGGCAACGGTGGCGGGACGGCGGGTCTCCAGTCGTCTCGATGGCATCGGCGACATTGTTCTCATGCCCCTGATGCTGAATTACAACGTCAGCAAGGATTTCAACATCAACGGGCGCGTGGGAGTTTACGCGCCGACCGGACGCTACGAGGTCGGTCGTCTCGCCAATACGGGGAAGAACTTCTGGACCGTGGAACCGACCCTCGGCCTAATGTATTTCGGACAGGAGAACGGAATCGAGGCCTCGCTCTTCTCGGGCCTCGACCTGAATGCCGAGAACGAAGATACCCATTACAAGTCGGGCGCGCAGTTTCACCTCGATGGCACTCTGGCCCAGCACTTGCCGATTTTAGGAGGTCTGGCCGGCCTCGGCGTCAATGGATACTGGTACGAGCAGGTGACGGGCGACAGCGGCACGGGCGCGAACTTCGGGTCTTTCGAGGGCCAAACCGCCGGATTGGGGCCGGTGTTCTCCTTTGCCAAGAAACTGGGAGACCTGGATCTGATCGCCGAAGTGAAATGGCTCCATGAAATGGAAACCCAGCGCCGCTTGGAAGGGGACTACCTCTGGTTGAAGTTCGTTCTCAAATTCTAACCCACATCCTCACGCTACCAGCTTCCAGTCACTCGGAAATTGGAGATACCCGAAGCTTAGACCAACACGTCCACACCATGAAAAACAAACTCCTCGCAGAATTCCTCGGAACCTTTTGGCTGACCTTCGGCGGTTGCGGCAGTGCCGTGCTCGCCGCGAAATTCATCGCCCTCGAAGGGGCGACGCCGCTCAATCTCGGGATCGGTCTGGCGGGTGTTTCGCTCGCCTTTGGTCTCACGGTTCTCACCATGGCTTACGCGATCGGCCACATTTCGGGATGTCACTTGAACCCGGCCGTCTCCCTCGGACTTTGCATCGGGGGCCGTTTCAGCGCCTCCGAGTTGCCGGGTTATGTCGTCGCTCAGGTACTGGGAGCCCTCGGCGGCGCGGGCGTCCTTTACCTTATCGCGAGCGGGCAGGAGGGATTCTCCCTCGACGGCGGGTTTGCCTCGAACGGCTACGGCGAGCATTCGCCGGGTGGATATGCCATGACTTCCGCCCTCGTCGCGGAGGTCGTCCTCAGCTTTTTCTTCCTCTTCATTATTCTGGGAGCCACCGACGAGCGGGCCCCGAAGGGATTCGCACCCCTGGCCATCGGCCTCGGGCTGACCTTGATCCACCTCATCGGAATCCCCGTGACCAATCTTTCCGTTAATCCCGCCCGCAGCACCGGTCCGGCCGTCTTCGTCGGAGGCTGGGCTGTGCAACAGCTTTGGCTTTTCTGGCTCGCCCCGCTCGTCGGCGCGGCCCTCGCCGGTGTTGTCTATCCGCTCGTAGCCGGGAAACCGGAGCCCAAGCGGTAGCGAGGCCCTCGGGTAGCCAAGCCCCCTCGCGCTCCTTCTTCGCCATCACCACAATCTGACATGCGCACGACAATCATCTTTCTGAGCTGCACCCTGCTGCCATCGCTCACCGTCGCTGAAACCAACGAGGAGAGGGAAGCGAGCCTTCCCTCGAACCCCGCCAAAAACGCCTATTTCGGCGAAACCCACATCCACACCTCGTACTCGCTCGACGCCTACATCGGTGGCGCCCGGCTGACTCCGGACGATGCCTACCGTTTCGCCAAGGGCGAGTCGATGGTGGTCAACGGTGCCAAGCACAACATCGTCAAGCCCCTCGACTTCTGCGCGGTCACCGACCACGCCGAGTATATTGGCGAGATGTTTTCCACCCAGGTCGCGGAGGCCAAGGGCCACGATGACCCACAGCTCGCCGAGCTCCGGGGACTCACCGATTTCAAGGAGCAGGAAGCGTGGTTCGTGAAATACGTCGTCACCCCCAACCGCGGTAAAGGAGCGGTCCATCCATCTTTTTACGCGGGAGCGGAAACCACGAAAAGCGCCTGGCAACTCATGATCAAGGCGGCAGTGGACCACTACGAGCCCGGTCGCTTCACGACCTTGGTCGGTTACGAATGGACCTCGGCCCCCGGGGG
>JAHEDC010000185.1:8189-11137 GCA_024641425.1 Verrucomicrobiales bacterium
AACATGCACCGCAATGTGCTTTTCCGCGATTTGAACGTTCCCGACCAACCCTTCAGCGCCGTGGAATCCACCGACGAGGAGAAACTCTGGGACTGGATGGAGCAGCAGGAAAAAGTGGGCCGCAAGCTGCTCGCCATCCCCCACAATTCCAATGCCAGCAAGGGCATGATGTTCGAGCCAGTGGACAATTCCGGCAACCCGATCGACAAGAACTACGCCGAACGCCGCAGCCATTTCGAACCGCTCATCGAGATGATGCAGATCAAGGGGAACTCCGAGGTTCATCGGAAATTCTGGCCCGCCGACGAGTTCGCGGATTTCGAGAATGGCGACAGTATCCAGAAAAGCAGCGGGCGCGAGTTCAAAAAGGATTTCTTTGTCCGCGCCGCTGTCGTCAAGGGTCTCGCATACGAACAGAAGCTCGGCGCGAATCCCTACAAGCTCGGCTTTGTGGGTGGAACCGACAGCCATAACGGCACACCGAGCGATGTCGTCGAGGACAACTACCAGGGCAGCCACGGTGGCGCGGACAGCAGCGTCGAGCGGCGTTTCAACGCGGACATCACCGGTTGGATCGACGGCAAGGACTCGAACCCCGGCGCCATCACCGGCGTGTGGGCGGAAAAGAACACGCGCGCCGCAATTTGGGATGCGATGCGCGCCCGCGAGTGCTTCGCGACTTCCGGCACCCGCATCAAGCCGCGCTTCTTCGGTGGCCCGGACCTTCCGGAGAATCCGGCCGATGCGGTCACGCTTGCGAAGACAGGTTATGAAAAAGGCCATTCCATGGGTTCCACGCTCTCGAAGCTCGGGAAAGCCCCGACCTTTTACGTTCACGCCAGCAAGGACCCGGACGGCGCGAATCTCGATCGCATCCAGATCATCAAGGGCTGGGTCACGAAAGACGGCGAGCCGTTGGAACGCATCTACGACATCGCCGTCTCCGACGACCGCACGATCAATGCGGAAGGCCGTTGCACCACGCCGGTTGGCAACACGGTGGACCTCAAACGCGGCGCGTATCAGAACACCATCGGGGCCATCGAACTGATGGGCAGTTGGACCGATCCGGATTTCGATCCTGCCCTCCACGCGCTCTATTACACCCGCACCTTGGAAATCCCGACACCCCGCTGGACCACCTATGATGCCGTGAAATTCGGCATCGCTCCTCCGGAAGGCGCTCCTGCCGCCGTTCAGGAACGCGCCTGGAGTTCACCGATCTGGTATACTCCGTGACACCTACTCAAAAGGAGCAAACAGAGATCACGGAGATCTGATTTGAATCCTCAGTTTCCTCAGTAACCTTCTGATCAAATCCCATGAAACGAACCATGAAATCGAACCATACCTTTCCCGGCGCAATGAGCGCTCTCTTCCTTCTAGTCACGTTACAAGCGCTTGTCGTGGCGGAGCCGGCGGACACCATCTATCAGAATGGTTCCATCCTCACGATGGCTGGCAAACAGCCGGCATACGTTGAAGCCCTCGCCGTGAAAGACGGCAAGATCGCCTTCGCCGGAGCGCAAGACGGAGCCCTCGCGATGAAAGGCGACTCGACTAGAATTGTCGATCTCGCGGGCAAGGCCCTGCTGCCCGGCTTTCTCGATGCCCACAGCCACTACATCAACTCGCTGCTCGTCGCCAACCAGTGCAAGCTCTACTCGCCGCCGTCCGGTCCCGGCAAGGATGTGCCAAGCATCATCGCCGAGCTGAAGAAATACGCCGCCGACCGCAACATCCCCAAGGGCGAGATGATCATGGGCTACGGCTATGACGACACCGTCATGCCGGACGGTCGCCTGCTCAACCGTGGAGACCTGGACAAGGCGTTTCCCGAAAATCCGGTGCGCATCGACCACGTCTCGATGCACGGGGCGGTGATGAACAGCCTGGCCTTGAAAAACTACGGGATCAGCGCCGAAACCAAGACCCCGCCCGGCGGAGTGATCGTGCGGAAGCCCGGCAGCGAGGAACCCTGGGGACTCATCATGGAAACCGCGTTCCTCCCGGTGATGGAGCAGGCGGAACCGATGACCGCCCAGCAGGAAATCGATTGGACCAGGGCCGGGCAGATGCTTTACGCCGAGGCGGGCATTACCACCGCCCACGAGGGCGCGACGCATCTTCCACAGTTCGAGACCATGAAGCGCGCCAGCGAGGCCGGAGCGAACATGATCGACGTGGTTTGCTATCCGTTCATCACGGATGTGGACAAGGTGCTCGCTGGGTTGCCGGTAACGGAGTGGACCAAGTACAAGAACCGCTTCAAGGTCGGCGGCGTGAAGATCACCCTCGACGGTTCGCCTCAGGGCCGCACGGCATTCTTCACTACGCCCTATCTCACCGGCGGGCCCGCCGGCGAAAAAGACTGGAAAGGCGAGCCGACCTTCCCGCAGGACCTCGCCGACAAAATGATGAAGCAGGTCTATGACCTGAACGTGCCGCTCATCCTGCACTGCAATGGCGATGCATCAATCGACGCCTTCCTCACAGCTTACGAGTTCGCCCGCGCCGGCGACTACAGCCGTCCGTGGAACGTGACCACCATTCACACCCAGTTCCTGCGCAAGGATCACATCCCGAAATTTGTGCAATACAAGATCCGCCCGTCGTTTTACACCCTGCACACCTTTTACTTCGCCGACGCCCACATTAAGAACCGTGGCCTGGAACAGGCGGCCTATATCAGCCCGATGCGCGATGCCATCGACGCCGGGCTTCACCCGACAAACCATACCGATTTCGTCGTCGCTCCGCTCGATCAGATGACCATGCTGTGGTCGGCGGTGAACCGCGTTTCACGCAGCGGCGCCGAAATCGGCCCAGGCCAGCGGGTGACTCCCTTCGAAGGTCTCAAGGCCATGACCGCATGGGTTGCCGAGCAATATGACGAACAAGCCACCAAAGGCACGCTTGAAATCGGCAAGCTGGCAGATCTCGTCATT
>JAHEDC010000186.1 GCA_024641425.1 Verrucomicrobiales bacterium
CAGATTTCCGTCGGCGAGGAGAACAACCTCAACATCCGCGTCTACGGTGAGAAGGGCGGCCTCGAATGGCACCAGAAAGAGCCGAACTCGCTTCTCGTGAAATGGCTTGAGGAACCGATGCAGGTCTACCGCACCGGCCTCGGATACCTCGGCGCCGCTGCCGCCTACAACTCCCGCACTCCGCCAGCGCACCCCGAAGGCTATCTTGAGGCTTTCGCCAACATCTACCGCAATTTCGCCCACCACATCCGCGCCGTGAAGGCTGGAGAGACGCCCGATTCGCTCGTCACCGACTACCCGAAGATCGACGACGGCATTCGAGGCATGGCCTTCATCGAGGCCACCGTCAAAAGCTCCAAGGCCGGTGCGGTCTGGACGAAATTGGACGCGTTTCTCGGGTAAGTTCCCGCCAGCGCGAAAAGTCAGGCCCGTCCGGACTTGTCGGACCATGACCCTCGACGAACGCCGCATCCGGCTTGAGGCCCTCTTGCTGGAAACGGCTCCGCTCTGGCAGGTCTCGACCTTCCGCGAGCGCCGCCCCGCCTGGTGTGTGTGCCATCCGGACTTGACGAACGCCTTGCTTGGCCTCGACGAGGCGGATCTCTCGGGTCTCGACGGGGATTCGACGCGGTTAATTTCATGGCTGTCCCTTCACCTCCCCGCCATCGGGGAAATTCCTAACCTTTGCGGAATCCCCATGGCCGGGGGCGCCCACCCCCGAACAGCCTCGCATCGGAATCGCGGCATCCCCGGTCGCAAGGTCGGGCAGATCGAAGCCTTCCTTGCCGCCGTCGGATCACCCGTGGCCCCACCCGTCGAATGGTGCGCGGGCAAGGGCCATCTTATCCGGAACCTCCTCGCGTCCCGGGGCGGCGGGGGCCTCGCCGTCGAACGCGACCCCGCGCTCTGCGCCACCGGCGAAATCCTGGCCCGCCGCGCGGGAACCTCCCTCCGCTATCGGAACGCCGACGTCCTCCACGAAACCACCGCCGACTCCCTGCTCGGCAGGCACGCTCTCGCCCTGCACGCCTGCGGGGACCTTCACCGTCGCCTCATCACGGCCGCCGCCGCCATCGGGGTCCCCGCCCTCGACGCTGCCCCCTGCTGCTATCAACTCACCGCCGCCGAACCTTACCTTCCCCTCTGTCCGGAAAGCACGCTTGCCCTCAACCGCCTCGCCCTCAAACTCGCCGTCACCGAAACCGTGACCGCGTCCCCCCGCAAAGCCGCCGACAGCGCACGCGCCTCGGCGTGGAAACTCGCCTTCCTCGATCTCCGCGAAACCCTCGCGCCCGACGCCGCCTACCAACCCTTCCGTCCTGTCCCCGCGCGCTGGCTTGCCGCAGACTTTCCCACCTTCCTCGCCCGGATAGCCGAACGTGAAAACCTCGCCCTCCCGCCCGATCTCGACTTCCCCACCGGTGAAGCGGCCGGCTGGAACCGCCACCACGCATCCCGACGCCTTCAACTCGTCCGCATGGCCTTCCGCCGCGCCCTCGAGATCTGGATCCTCTGCGACCTCGCCGTCTGGCTGGAACGCCAGGGCTACACGGTCACCCTCCGTGAATTCTGCTCCCGTGCCCTCACCCCGCGCAATATTCTCCTCTCCGCGCGGCTCTGAACACTCCGCCTTCCTTAGTCCACCTCCTCCAGCACCTTCAACTCCTGTTCAAACCCACCGCTCAGAATCGGGAAGCGGCACCAGGTTTTGGGATCGAGGTTTTCGTCATCGAGGTGGAAGCTCGGAGCATAGCGTTCGCGCTTCCACTGGTTTCGACTCCAGAGCCGGTAGAAGCGGGCGACCCAAGTCTTCATCTGGGCGGCCCCGTATTCGGGGAAGCGGACGCGCATGTCGCCGAAGACTTCAACCGGCATCTTCTTGTCGCGAATGGCGGCGCGCTCGATCGCGTCAAGCAAGGGATAGGGCATCAGGTCGCCCTCGTCGGTTTGTTTCGATTCCCTCGGCCGTAGTTCGGCCGTCGGCTGCTGGTCGTTGACGCACTTGAGCGCGGGAACCGGCCCGAGCGCGTGGGGGCCCGTGCTTTCCATCCAACGCAACCATTCGCGGAGAAAGGCCTTGTCGATCCCGGCGATAGGACTGAGCCCACCGCTGGTATCCCCGTCCATCGTCGCATAACCCACAGCCGCCTCGCTACGGTTGCTGGTGGCAAGAAGGAGGGCACCGTTGAGATTCGCCAGCATCCAGACCCCGGGAGAGCGGACGCGTGCCTGAATGTTCTGCAGCGCAAGGTCGTCGTTTTCCCAAGTGAGTTTGCGACCGATCTCTTTCTCGACCATCGCAGTGTAGTCGTGGACGAGGGCATCCACATCGAACTCAAGAAAAGTTGCCCCGATGGCCGAGGCAAGCTCGCGGGCGGCGCTCCGTGTCACGTCGCCACTGTTCCGGGTGCTCTGGTAGACACACGTGAGCAGGTCGCGCGTTTCACCCAGTCCGGACAACACGCGCACGCGCTCCGGCCCCGCCATCCGGCGCATGACATCGACGAGAAGCGCGCACGCCGCTGAGTCAGCCCCGCCGCTGAGCGAGACCACGAAGCCCCGCGAGTGACTCTTCCGGCAGTAATCGAAAAGTCCCAGCGCCATCGCGCGGGTGAATTCCTCTGCCTTGAGGTGGTCCGAATGCTCCCATGGCTCGCGCGCGTCCTCACCAATCGCCGCACCCGAGCGCTCGCATCCGGGCCACTCGAAATCCCCTTCCCAGAAAGCGGCCCCTCCGTCGTGCAGTTCCGGCTCGAAACTGACCGTTCGGCTTTGCTTCATGCGCGTCAGTCCGACATCGATAACGGCGGAAGTGACAAGGTAATCGTCGAAGGAAAACCGCCGTCCCCGGGCGAGAACGGCTCCGGCGCTCGCGATCATCGCATCGCCGTCGTAGATGGCGCGCCCGGCCTCGTTGCCCAGTAGGTTCGCGTAAAGATAGCTGGCATTGAAGGCCCGCGAACCCTCGATGACAAAGCGTTCGCGGATGGTATGCTTGCCAAAGGCGAAATGGCTCGCGCTCGGATTCAGGATGACGTCGGCGCCACGCCGCGCAAGAGAGCCACCGGGGCGGGAAGCCACCCAGGCGTCCTCGCAGATCTCAAAGCCGATCCGCACCCCTCCGACGTCGAAGAGCAGGTCACCGAGGGGATAGGTCTCGCCATCGATCCGCACGCTCCGCGTCACCCCTTCCGGCCAAGGCTTGAACCAGCGCGGCTCGTAATGCAGCCCGTCGCCGGCGAGGTTCTGCTTGGCTACGAAACCGGCCAAGCGCCCGTCAACGGCGAGGGCAGCGACGTTGAAGAGGGCGTTGCGGAAAAGCAAGGGGAGACCGAAGCAGACGACCATGCCGCCCGTCTCAGGCAATAACTCACGGAGGATCGCCAGCGCTGTATCCTGAACTCCGGGAGCCTGGAAGGCATCTTCGCATCCGTAACCCGTGAGACAGAGTTCCGGCAAACACAGGAGCGACACGTCCTGTTCGCGAGCGGCGGCGATGGCACCCGAGACGTGGGCGCGGTTTCCCGCCCAATCGAGGGGGGTCTGATTCAATACAGCACTGGCGGCTTTGATGCGCATTCGAATTTTCGGATTCTGAATCGGAAATCCTCGCCTAGAACCTCAAACGGGGCACGCCTAACTTTCCTCCAATTGCCTTTTCCGCCAAACCCAATATCCCACCCCCAGTCCCACAGGTGTTCCTATTCCAAGAAACCATTTCCACCAGGTGGAAGCCTCGGGAACGACGGTGCCGAAGGTGAAAGTCGGCGTCGGATCCCCGCAGAGGCCATTCTTGTCCTTGGCAAGGACCCGCATGATGTATTCGTGCCCGGGTTTCAGGCCGTCAAGCACCGCCGTCACGCCCTCGAGGTCTTCCTTGAACTCGACGCCCGACAATGGATACCACACAGGCCTCGGAAGCCCCTTGGCCGGATCCACATCCAGCCAACGCGCCTCGATAACGTATTTCCACTCTCCCTTTTTTTCGGGATGCTTCCACCAGATATCGAGGCGATCCTTTGTCCGTTCCTTGAGGAAAACCTGCTCCACCTGCGGCACCGCGTCGGAATACTTCCGCTCCTCCGAGTCGACTCCCGCCGAACGCAAATAGAGTTCCATCGCCCACGGCGCCACCTCGCCGGAGCCGATTCTTGGCGTCGTCGCTTTCTTCGGCGTCCCGGAGGCGCCAACCCGCGAGGGATCATTCGCGTAGATTTCGGGCAAAGTCGTTCCCTCCGCGGCGATGAGGCCAATGACGGGAATCCGGAGTGTTTCCGGCCCGCCGATGATGGCGAAGTCCCGGTCGTACTGACCGATTCTCCCCGTGTCCATGCTGAGATGGAATTCCAATTCCTTTCCGGGCTCCAGGCTAATGCTATCGCTCCCTTCGGCAAGGCGATAGGGATCTACGATCTCCCCATAGAGGAAGGCGCGGGTGCCTCCCGAATTCCGAACCTTCACCGTCTTGACAGTGGGCGCCTCGCCCGCGTGGTGCGCGAATCGCACAACGGCCTCTTCCGGCTCCACGATCTCGATCAAGGCCGGCATGACCGCCGCCCTCACCTCGATGATCTCCCGGTACCCGTCCGCCTCGAGAGCCACTTTTCCCCGGTATTCCCCCATGTTGTCCGCAGGCAACCAAGGCTCGAAATCCACCGCTCCCATGGCCGGAATTTCAAAGGCCTCACCCACTTGGAGGGGGCCGTCGCCGGCGACCGAGACCCGAAGCGCCGCGTCTGTCGCGTTCGTGACCCGGATCGTGGCGGATCGGCGCTGGTTCTCGCCGTCCCAGAGAAGTTCCGCGCTCGAGGGACTCGCCGAAATGGGCGAGTATCCCTCACCGAAGAAATCCACCGACCCGGCCGCGTATTCCGGTTGAAGAACGAGACGATAGCTCTTTGCCCCCCGCTCGGTCGGTCGGAAGAACACCGGGACCAAAACCGCTTCGTTCGGTTTTACCACGACGTGGGCCGCCGTTTCCGGAATGAACCACGGAGGAGGCACGGAGATCACGGCCTCGTAATCGCCCTTACCTTCATTGAGGATCTGTAGGCGATCCATTCCTTCCTCCCCCAGAAGCACGCGCCCGAAGGAAAGCCCCTTCTCCATGACCAGCCGTGCAACCGGATCGACAATGGTGATCCGGACAGGCACGGCCTCGGAAACAACAAGATCGGGGATTCTCGCCTTATAGAAGAAAACGTCTTCCGTGATCTCCGGGTCCTCGGGCGGGCGGTAGCTGACGGCACCGTTCCGGGTGTCCCGCTCAAGGTAGACGATTTCCCCGAGCTTTCCGTGCTCCGGCGGCGTTGCGATCCGAAACTCGACCTGCTTGGTCGATTCAGTCGCCACGCCGAGCGGGACCTCCACGCTCTGACCACGGAAAACCGTGACCACGCGGGGCGTTGCCTGCGGACGCGAATTCCCGATCAGGTCGGCGCGCGTCCCCGTTACCGGATACGCGAGGAGGCACCCGAGGAGAATCGAGTGGAGAATTCGGGAAATCACCGCTGGCATGGGCCGCGCCGTTCCGCTATGCTGGTTGGCCTCAGTCATGGAAGATAGAATCTGATCGTAATGCCCGTTCCCACAAAGGTCAAAACCCGAATCGTCCTCCTTTCCGCGATCGCCGCACTGTTCGTGCCGTGTTTCTCGGCCCCTTCCCAGGACGCCGTGCCCGGCGCGGGAGCTTCCGTCCTCCCCGCCCCTGCCGCGCGCACGCTTGCGGCGCGCGTCCTTTCTCCCCTCCCGGAACCGGTCGTCATCCTCGAAGATTTCAACGCTGCCGACGCACAGCACACCGTCATCGAAATCTACCTTGAGGAGCAGCGCCTCACCGTGCGGGTCGGGGACAAACTCGCGGTGGACAGCCCGGCCACGACCGGTCGCAGAGCGGCGCCGACCCCGGAAGGCGAGTTCCTCGTGAAGGGCCGAGTGGAAAAGATGGAGGGCGAAGACTACGGGGACTTCACCGATAAGGCAGGCCAAATCCTCATCAAGGGCGTTTTCAGCAAACTCGATTCCCCTCCGCGAGGTTCCCGTTTCTCCCCTGTCCCGCAAAAGTACGCGCTCGATGTGGACGGAGGTAAAATCCGCATTCTGGCCGGGCACGTCCGTTCGACGCCAAGCACCGACGGGACGATCATCGTTCCCGAACCCGTCGCCTGGGCCCTCTATGAAAAAATCCCCGACGGCGCGAAAGTGCGGGTGCTCAAAGAAAGCCTCGCAGCCGACGCCGCAGAAGATCCAGCGACAGTCGCGCCGCCCGCTCCTTGAAAGTGAGCCGATCCGACTGAATCCGGTGCATCAGCGTCCGCACCGGCTGCCCGCGCGAGGCAAGTCCGAAATGTACCGTTCCCACCGGTTTCTCCTCCGAGCCTCCCCCCGGCCCCGCGATCCCGGTCACCGAGAGCGCGTGATCCGCGCCCGACGCCCGGAGGCAACCCTCGGCCATCGCGGCGGCCACCTCGGCACTGACCGCGCCGTGGGACTCAATCAGGGCCGCAGGTACTCCCAGCAGCGCCACTTTGGCTGCGTTCGCGTAGGTGACGTGGCCAAAACCGAATACCTCCGAGGCGCCCGGCACGTTCGTGAAGAGATTCGCCAGGAAGCCGCCGGTGCAGGATTCCGCCGTCGCGACGGTTTCACCCTTCTCCGAAAGGAGCGCGACGATGACTTCCTCAAGCGAGCGCCCGTCGTCGGAGGCCAGATTCTCCGGCATGGCGGCGCGTATCGGGCCGTCCGCCGCCGCCAGCGCCGCAGGCCCGCCGATGCAGCGCACGATCACCCCCGAATCCTTCAGACAATAGCCGACTTCCAGACCCTCGATCCCTTCCAGCCCGAGATCGAGCATCTCCGCGAGGGCCGACTCGCCAACGCCATAGAACCAGTAATTCCTCCATTGTGGCGGCTCTCCGCCCGTGCGCAGGATCGCACGCAAGACCGGAAGCACCTCCGTCTCAAACATCGGCTTCATTTCCCTCGGCGGTCCCGGCAGCAGGAAGACGTGTGGCGAACCCTTTCCAAGGCCCGCCGGAAAATACAGCCCCGGGGCCGTGCCGTTCGGATTCGACATCACTATGGAACCGCGCGGAACCATGGCCTGGCGCCGGTTATTCTCGCCCGGTTCGCGTCCGAAACGATGGAATCTCTCCTCGATCTCGTCCATGATAGACTTCTCGAACTCCAGCTCCAATCCGAGCATTTCCGCCATCACCTCGCGCGTGATATCATCGCTCGTCGGCCCGAGACCGCCGGTCACCAGAAGGACCTCGCTCCGCGGAAAACTCTCGCCCAGCACCTCGCCGATGACCGCCCCGTCGGGCACCGCCATCTGCCTCGCGATGCGCAGTCCAAGACGGAACAATTGCTCGCCGAAATAGCCTACGTGGGTGTTCACCACCTGCCCGAGGAGAAGCTCCGAGCCCGTATTGATGACTTCGACTTTCATCGCTTGCCCAAGTCGGGGAATTCCCGGCGCCCGCCGACTAGCGGCCCATCGTCATTTTCGCTTCGGACGATTCGAATGCCACCCGGGGCGCGTCCGACCAGAGATCCTCCAGCGCGTAGAAGGGACGTTTTTCCTTGTGGAAGATATGCACGAGCACATCCCCGAAATCCATCACCGTCCATTGGCTCTCCGCGGAACCGTCCGAGGCGTGCGCCTTCGCCCCGCCATGTTCCTCTGCCAGCCGCTGCGCGATCTCGCGCCGGATCGCCTTCAGGTGCGGCATCGAGGTTCCGGTCATGATGACGAAGTAGTCCGTAATGGTCGAAATGCCGCGGAGATCAAGGATCACCATGCCCTCCGCCTGCTTCTCATCCGCATAGCGCGCGATGGCGAGGGCGAGGTCTTTTCCCTGGAGTGTGTTCTCTTTCAAATGATTCGGAAACGGATGGATACGGAAGCGGGTTTGATTCAGGGTTATAAACACATGCCCTTGCCCCCCGCGCAAATGCTAATTCCAAGGGTATCCACCTTCCGCATCGGAGGAGGAAGCGTCGGGGGCATACAGGGAAATCCTTCCTTTCCCCTTGGGGATTTTCGCCTATTCTTCGCCTCCGGTTCCCGGTGATGTCCGATTCTCCATCGAAGATTCCCGCCATCCTCCGCGTCCCCTTCGAGTGGGTGGCCCTGTATTCCTCGCTCCTTGTTTTCGGAGCGGGCGGGCTTCTGTTTACCCTCGTGGCGCTGGTCGCGCGCCCGCTTCTGCCGCGGGAAACCGGACTGCGGTTGGGGCGCCGCACGATGCGGGAGCTCTTCCGGTTCTTCGCCTGGTTCATCCAACTCTGGGGACTGGTGCGCCTCGACCTCCGGGAGATCGACCGAATACGCGAGGAGGAAGGACTCATCATCGCGCCGAACCACATCTCGCTCTGCGATGCCGTCCTTGTCATCTCCCGCCTGCCGAACGCGGTGTGCATCATCAAGGCGAAGATCTGGGACAATCCGATCCTCGCCGGAGGTGCCCGGCTGGCAGGCTACATTCGGAATGACGCGCCGGGCAGCATGGTCAAGCAGGCCGCGGAAGAACTGCGGAGAGGCGCCCAACTCGTCATCTTTCCCGAGGGCACACGCACCGTTCGGCCACCCGTGAATCCGCTGAAGGGAGGTTGCGCGCTCATCGCCCGGCAATCCGGCGCGCCCGTGCAGACCGTTTTCGTCCGCGCGAACACTCCGTTCTTCGGAAAGAACGATCCGGTCTTCGCGCGGCCCCGCTTCCCCGTGCGCTACGAAGCCACATTGGGAGACCGTCTGGACTTCAGGGAGGGGGAAAGCACAAAGGACTTTCTTCGGAGGCTGGAAGCCGTTTACCTTCGGGAACTCCAGAGCCCTGACTCCCCTCCCCATGCCCACCGCTGACCCAGAGTCCTCCCGCAGCCACGTCCTCCTCATTCCAAGCTATAACACCGGGGCGAAAGTTCTCGAGACCGTTCAAGAGGCACTGCGCCATTGGGTTCCGGTTTGGGTCGTCGTCGATGGCAGCACCGATGGCAGCGGCGATGCCTTGGCGAAACTTGCCGACGACAATCCGCGACTCCGGGTCCTGAGCCTGCCGGAAAACGAGGGGAAGGGCGCGGCGGTCCTCTTTGGCATCCGAACCGCGGAAGCGGAGGGTTTCACCCACGCCCTGACCATGGACGCCGACGGTCAACATCCCGCTAATCTCGTTCGCGCATTCATGGAAACCTCCGCCCGGCATCCCGATCGAATGATTCTCGGAAATCCCCGGTTTGACGACTCCGCCCCAGGACTCCGCGTGAACGGACGCAGGATCTCGAACTTCTGGGCCAATCTCGAAACGCTCTGGGCGGGAATCGGCGACTCGCTCTTCGGTTTTCGCGTCTACCCGATCATTCCACTGCGCAAGGTCATGGAAGGAACGCGATGGGCACGCCGCTTCGATTTCGATCCGGAGGTCGCGGTCCGTCTCTGCTGGAGCGGTGTCCGTCCCCTGAACATCCCCGCGCCCTGCCGCTACTTCACGACCGCGGAAGGAGGCGTTTCCCAGTTCCGTTACGTGCGGGACAACGCGCTCCTCACCTGGATGCACGCCCGACTGGTCTGCGGGTTCGTCGTGCGTTCACCGCGCCTCCTGTGGCAACGCCTTACCCGCCAATGAACACCGGGACTCCCGAGTTTCGGAAAATCGCCCGCCTTTACGGGCACCGTTGGCACTACTACTACGTGCGGACCAAACTGGGCACCGATCCCCTTTACCCCGCCATCTTCGAGGCCCTCGAAGACACTTCCGCCGGACTCCCCCTCCTTGACCTCGGCTGCGGCCTCGGACTCCTCGCCTTCTATCTCCGCGAGCGCGGATACGCCAACCCTATCCTCGGCGGCGATTACGATTTCCGGAAGATCAGCCACGCCCGAACCATCGCCGCGGAGCACGGATACAGGGACATTGAGTTCCGCCTCACCGATGCCCGCGACGGAGTGCCGGATTTCCAGGGAAATGTCGCCATTCTCGATATCCTCCAGTTTTTCCACGAGAACGAACAGACGCGTCTGCTTGAATCCGCCGCCCGCTCCGTCCCCCCCGGCGGCCACATCCTCATCCGCGCCTGCCTGCGGGACGAAAGCTGGCGTTTCCGCGCCAACTACGCCGGCGACCTCTTCGCTCGCCTCACATTCTGGATGAAGGCCGCACCGGTGCATTATCCCACCCGCGAATTCCTCGACGCCACGCTCACCGCATGCGGACTCGAAGGCGCCATCACCCCCCTCTGGGGCCGCACTCCTTTCAACAACTACCTCGTGAACTATCGCCGGCCGGTCGCACGACACCCGTAAGGCAATTCAATCCTGGATCACCCCGACTTCGTCGAGACGCAGCGTCCGGGTGATCGCCGTGCTGTCCCGGTCATCCACGATTCCGAGGGTTGCGCCGTTGAGCCAGTCGGGGTCGAGATCGCCGTTCACCTGGTAGCTGATGTTGAGCGTATTCCGGGCCACGGGCACTCCCGGTTGCCCGGAATTCATGGAGCCGCCCCCACCACCGCGCCGCATCCATTCCCCGCGTTCCCGGTTCATCAGCACGACGGGCGCGTCGCCGAAGTATTGCGAACGCGGGCCCCTCCCAGCGTCGAGAAGCCAGAGGTCAGGCGAACGGGCATCAAGATTGATCTCCGCGCCATTGAGGATCTGCCTTTGTTCGACGACCCCGCCCTTGGCCGTCGTCATCGTCACGAAGGAAGGCTGGAAGTCGCGTAGTCTCCAGCTTTCGGCCCCGACGCGGACTTCGGAGCCACCCACTAAGGGCAATTCCGCGACCACCTCCCGGCGGACAACGACAAGCGTCAATTCAACGGTCCCGGAAACCGTGGTCTTCCCCAGTTCGAGATATTCGCTCTCGGGCAGATCGACCAGCGCGATCTGAACGCCGTTTTCCTCGCTTTCGGCCATTGTTCCGCCCGCGACTCGGAATCCCTTCACTGGCGACTGCTCCCTTGAATTCACGGGGACATCACGCCCGATCCTCGATTTCAGGGACTTCCCTTCCTTTGTTGTAAGTGTTACCCTCCCCTCAACCCGCCTCACCTTCCATCCGCTCTCCGCGAGTTCGGTCGTGTCGATGACTCCATTCAGGAGCCGCCGCACGTGTTCCCCGCCCGCCGCGTCCTCGTAGG
>JAHEDC010000187.1 GCA_024641425.1 Verrucomicrobiales bacterium
TTCGGCGGCGACGTCATTGAGGCCGAGCCACAAACTGGAGTTCCCCGAGTTCGGAGCCAGCGCGGCCGCGAGCGCGACGAACGTGTTCTCGTCCTCCGACGAGATCTGCACGAGGTGGCCGACGGTCGCGTTCCCGGCGACTCCGATAACACCGGTGGCCTGAGCCTGTTTCGCGAGGGCGGCGGTGTTCGCCGCGTCCCAGGTCGCCACCGTGGTCACGACCTCGTAGAGGTTGTAGGTTCCGCCCGCACCGTAGGGCGCGGTGAAGAACTTGGTCTGCGCCGAGGCATTGGTCGGCAGCAGTGCAGCGACGAACGGGAAGCCAAGCATCCCAAAAAGGAGCAAGAGGGGGGGTGTTTTCATTGGGGATTAAAAAGAGGATTTCCGGGTGTAGCGAATAATGGGTCTCCGCCCTTACCGCAAACAAATTCCAGCGCACTCTAGCAATCTAATAATCGACTGCCACGCCGCCATCCGTGAGTTGCTATAATACAAGCAAGAATCCCTCTTAACGAACATGTTACAAAGTCACCCTGCTCAGGGAAATCCTCGGCTACTTCCTGCCCTTCAAGCCTGGGAATCCTTCCGCGGGCTGCCCCCGCCAGACTTTCAGCATCTCACGAGGAGAGCTTATTATTTAAGATGATTGGGTGCCCATCCTCCGCCTTCCACCTCCTCGGTCGGACTCGGGATTGAATTCACTGAAGTGGCCACGAAGGCGTCCGCGGGGCCTTGACGTTGGATTAGTTTCACTCCGGATTCAGGCATCCCACGAACGCACCCGCCTCCCATCGCGCAACCCAAACCAAATCGGAACGTTCCGCCCGATAGCAAAATTTTTCCTCGAACTCCGTTAGTAGACCGATGAATATCTGGCCGTGCTTTGAGATTGACCATCCAACGGCAATTGCATAGGGTTTGCCTTATGCAGACATCCTCCTTTCGAGCGTACGTGCTCGGTCTGATTTCCCTTTGTGGAGCTTCGTCGGAGGCCGAAACCATAGAGATTCGTTTTGAGGCGACGGCGCAGACGGTTGTCGGCACGCCCTTCGGCGGCACCGTTCCTCGCCTTACGACCGCCACCGGATCGTTTTTCTATCAAACTTCCACACCAGACACCAATCCGTCCCCAGATCGCGGCAATTACCCGCACTCAGGAGGCGGTGGTTTCACCGCTTGCTTTATTGACAAGGAGATCAAGGGATCGGCAACCCCCTTCGTGCAGATCGAGAATCTAGACCCGGATACCTTCCGCTTCATCGATGGACCAAGGCTGGTCGGCTCGCAAGGCGGCATCATGCGAGTCAACGGAGTAGCGGACGCTACGATCGAGCTTGGCATCGCCATCACCGATTCCAGCGGCAACGCCTTCAGCGACGATGCTCTGCCCGATTCGTTTCCCTTTTATCACCAAGGTCCCTTTCCGTGGCCCCATACCTTTTCGCTAAGAGATTCGGGCGGAACGATCCTCTTCCAGTTCACGCGGACGCTTCCGGTCTCGCTGCCGGTCATCGATCGGATCGCCCGGGACGGCGAAAACCCGCTGGTCACCCTTTTCTGGCATGGAACACTGGGCACGAGCCATCGTGTCGAGTCCTCAACGGATCTTGAATCATGGATCCCCCTTGGCGATGAGATGGCGGCGGGCGCGGGTCAGAATATCTTTGAAGACCGGCTTGATCTCCGCTATCCCGATATGCTACCTGTCGAACTCTTCTACCGCATCCGTGCGTTTTAGGATACAGGGGACGTTGCCCTTTGCTGATTCCGACTTTTCTGTTCTTCGAGTGTCCTCCCCCTTCGACCACACGCTTATCCTGATCCTCCTTGGCACTATGGCTCTCGCGCGCCCATGCGGGGCAGACGCGGCAGCCATTCCGGAGGAAACCCGGCTCAAGGCTTCGGAGATGTTCGGGCAACTCAAGGCGGCGGGCGATGATTTCGCGAAACGGAAATCCGTGGTCCGGGAAATGCTCGCCCTCGGTCGCCCGGTGGCGGAAATCCTCTACAAGACGATCCTCGCCGAATGGAAACCCGTCGATCAGCGCTACCGCGAGCAGTTCGCCACCCAGGCCGCCGCCCTGGCCGCGCAGAAACAGACCCAGGAGACCCGGCGCGAGGCCGAGCGGCTGGCCGCCCAAGTGCGCGCTCTCCGCTCGGTTTCGAACCTGACAAAGGAAATGATCGAGGAAAAGGGCACTCCCGCCATGGCGCGCTTGCGCGAACTCTCCCGGGTGGAACCGAAGGAAGTCCTCGAAGCCAGCGAGGAATTGCGCGCGCTGAGGGAAAGGGCGCTCGGTCTCGGCCACGAACTCGCGACCTGCGAGGACGCGCTCGTCCTGCTCGAGCACGAGGGCAGTGGCTTCAGCGAAAAGAAATTGCGGGACTTCGAAGGCGCGGCCGCCGGGAGCGCGATCCAGATCGAGAGGAAACACCGCGCCCTGCTGGAAGCGAACGCGAAGCTCGCCCTCGCCGAGGGGGTTCCCGCTGCCGAGGCCGAGGGAATCCGCGACCTTAACGAAATGCGCCTCCTTATCGGGCTAGAGCCCGTCGCCCTCGACCCCCTTCTCTGCAAGGCCGCAAGGAATCATTCCGAGGACATGAAGGAGAAGGGCTTCTTCGCCCACGAATCCCCGGTGAAGGGCCGGGAAACGCCCTCGGCACGGGCCAAGGAGGTCGGCACCAGCGCGGGAGCGGAGAATATTTTCGTCGGTAGTCCCGATCCCCACGCGGCGAACAAGGCCTGGTTCTACAGCCCGGGCCACCATGTGAACATGTTCGGAAACCACCGGCGCTGCGGCATGGGCCTCGCAGGGTCGCACTGGACTCAGATGTTCGGCGGCTGAACGCCGGGATCATTCGGCGCAGGCCGAGGCAAGCGAAATCAGATTAATCCCGCGCCCTTCAATGTGGCGTAAGCGCCGTTCTTCGCGACCGTCTTCAGGGCACGGGCGGTGAGCTTCACCTTCACGAAGCGGCTCAACTCCGGCACCCAGATGCGCTTCACCCGGAGATTCGGCGAAAAATCGCGGCGGACTACCTTCGTAACGTGGCGCCCGATACCACCCTTTTTCTTGGCCAGACCACTACGGTGGATTCTATTTCCGCGACGAACGCGTGCTCCGGTAATGCTGCAGACCCTGGCCATGGCTTTCGGTGGTTTCGATTAAAAAAGTTTCAGTGTGGATTTTCGGAAGGGAAAATTAGGGACGGAAGTTGTAGCCTAGATTCCTACGTGGTCAAGGATTTTTAAAACCTCGACCGTCGCGCGAGCGCCGGGAATCCCTCATTTTCAGGCCATTCCCATTCACCCGGGGCGCTCCAAGGCGGTAAATGTCCCCATTCCAACCGATTTCGCGCTTCCTTGAACCCGCCCGACGGCCTAAAATGCCATCCATGCTCCACCGCTTTCTCGCCCGTGCGCTTCTCGTCCTCACCTTCGCGGCCCCCAACGTCCACGCCGAAGAACCCCGCAGCGACCTCCCCGCGATTTTCCTCATCGGCGACTCGACGGTAAAGAACCGCACGCGCGGCCAGAAGGGCTGGGGAGAGTGCCTTGACGCCTATCTCGACCCGACGAAAGCGGTGATCGAAAACCACGCGCTCGGCGGCCGCAGCAGCCGGAGCTTTCTCAGGGAGGGGCTCTGGGACAAGGTATTGGAACGCCTCCGGCCCGGTGATGTCGTCCTGATCCAATTCGGCCACAACGACGGCGGCCCCCTCGACGAGGGACGCGCGCGGGCCTCGCTGAAAGGGATCGGCGACGCGACGCGCGACGTAACCATCAAGGAAACCGGGGAGAGGGAAACCGTCCGCAGCTACGGTTGGTATCTCCGACGCTATGTCGCGGATGCGAAGGGCAAGGGCGCGCTGCCCGTCGTCTGCTCGCTTGTTCCCCGCAATATCTGGGTGGACGGCAAGGTGGTGCACGACAAAAAGAGCTACGCCGGTTGGGCCGAGGAAATTGCCCGCGCGGCTGATGTCCCTTTTCTCGACTTGAACGAAACCCTTGCGACCCGCTACGAGGCCCTAGGTGAGGTCGAAACCGGCTCGCGATTCTTCACCTCCGCCGACCACACCCACACCAGTCCCGAGGGCGCGGCCTTCAGCGCCGGCGTGGTCGCGGATCTGCTTCGCGGGAAGGCCGAAGCCCCGTGGTCGGGCTGGCTTCGGGAGAAACCACGCAAAATCGTCGCGCTCACCTTCGACGACGGCTGCCTCTCGCACCGCACCCGTGTTGCGGATCTGCTCAAGGAATACGGCTTCGGCGCCACCTTTTTCGTCTGTGAGTTTCCCGGCATGTTCGGGAATCCCGAGCACGCGATGACCTGGGAGCAAATCCGCGAATTGCACGGGATGGGATTCGAAATCGGAAACCATACCCTGACCCATCGGCACGCGAACGGGATGACGCCGGAGCAATTCGAGGCCGAATTGTCCGAACTCGACGCCCGCTGCGCCGCCCAAGGCATCCCGAAGCCCGTCACCTTCGCCTGGCCCGCCTACGTCGAGACCGTGCCCGGCCGGAAGGTTCTCGCCGATCACGGCATCGTCCTCGCGCGCGGCGGCGGGGGGAATCACTACCGGCTCAGCGCCGACGACCGGTTCAATATCCCGAGCGTCAGCACCTCCGGCGAGGACGAGCGGGCCATCCGGCGCGTCACCGAGGCGATCAACGCTCCGGTCGAGGAGGACACCGTGCTCGTTCTCACCTTCCACGGCGTCCCGGACACCGGGCATCCCCATGTCAATACCCCGCCGGAGTTCTTCCAGCGCTACCTGGACGCCCTGAAGGCCGCCGGCTGCGAGTGCGTTGCCTTGCGGGATCTTATTCCCCTGCTCGCCCCTGCAACGGACTGACGAGGCAAACCAATGCCTTCACCCCGATTCCAGTAGATTACGAAACGTCGCGGTGAATGCGCAGGCCAGCGGCATCGCCTCGCTAAATCGAGGGTGACGTGACACGCACGACCCAGGATTCACACGGCCTGAATCTTTAAGCACAGCGGCCACCAGGGAACGCGGCACGGATCGCAGCGCCGCGAATCCGAACTTCTCCAAACTCCGTCCCCATGCTATCTATGGACACGACCAAAACCCGTTTCCATAGAGCCTATGCGTTGCTTCCACCCTTTTCACGTGATCTTCCTGTCGTCGATCATCCTATTTTCCGTGCGCGATCTCTCGGCGGAAGCGGTCGTTCCAGGGCTAGATGCGAGTCAGCTTGATCCCGCACTCATGGGCCGGGTCTTGATCGAGGAATTGAACTGCGTCGCCTGCCATAAGGCTGACGCGATCAGTGCGTCGTCGCGCAAGGCGCCCCGACTTTCGGACGTCGGTAACAGGGTGAATCCGGAATATCTGCGTTCCTTCATCGAGGCGCCGCATCAAGTGAAGCCAGGCACCCTGATGCCCGACTTGCTTGATGGAGTGGGCGTGGCAGAGAAACAGGCGATTGCCGAATCGATCACCCATTTCCTGGTTTCGCTGAACAAGGATGCAGGCTTCCAACTCCAGGCGCCCGATGCGGTTGCGGCAGCGCAGGGAAATCTCCTTTTCCATTCGGTCGGCTGCGTGGCCTGCCACTCTCCCCGCGATCCGGAGGGGAACGAGTTGCTGGCGGAAAGCTCTGTCCCTCTTGGCGATCTGGAGAAGAAATACTCGCACAAGAGCCTGAGTGAATTCCTACGACAGCCGAACCGCGCTCGTCCGTCCGGTCGGATGCCCGATCTCGGGTTGCCCGGAAATGAGATCGAGCGCATCACCCACTATCTTTTGCGGAAGACCGCCGTGCCCGGGCACCTCGCCTACACCACCTGGCGCGGCAAGGTGTGGGAGGGGCTCGACGGCGACGTGCAGGAAGAAAAAGCGGGCCAAGTCGACGATTTCTCGCTGGAGCGCCTCGGAAATGGAAAAGTGCCGCAACATACGGCCATCCGCTACGAGGGATTCCTGCGCATTGAATCGGCGGGCGACTACACGTTCCATCTGGAAATGAACGGCGGAAGCCTCCGACTCAACGGAAAGGAAGTGGTGGGAGAAGCACCGAGCGACCGTCGGGGCACCAAGAAGTTCCACGCCACGGCCATGCTCGCCTCCGGCTGGAATCCCATCGAATTGACCTATTTCCACACCGGGCGAGAGGCAAAACTGAATTTCGAGATGGAAGGCCCTGGTTTCGCCCGGCAGGGGATTCCTTCGTCGATGCTTGCGACATCGGACCAACCCATTCCCGTAGTATCCGGGTTGAAGGTCGATCCCAGGTTGGTCGAGAAAGGCCGGGAAACCTTCACGCGCCTGGGCTGCGTTCAATGTCATGACGACGTCAAATCCCCCCGGCGCGAGTATTCGCCGATGGCGGAGCTCGGTATCGACAAAGGTTGCCTTTCCGAGGATGCGGCAGCTCCGCGCTTCCATTTGAGCTCAGAGCAGAAGAAGTGGATTGCCCTCGCTCTCCCGCAGATCGAAACCAACACCTTTACGGACCGGCAAAGGGTCGACATGACGCTTGTAGGTCTCAATTGCATCGCCTGTCATGATCGTGCGGGGCTGGGCGGAATCGCGCCCAATCGGAACGCCTATTTCACCGGCACGGCGGAAGCCTTGGGAGACCAGGGGCGCCTGCCTCCGCCGCTGACCGGCGTCGGCGCGAAGTTGACCCGATCGTGGCTGACGGAAATACTCCTTCGCGGTGGTCGGCAAAGACCTTACCTGAACACCCGGATGCCGTTGTTCGGAGAGGCCAATGTGGGGCACCTGATCGAGCGCTTTGAAAAAGTGGATACCCTTGAGGAAGTCTCGTTCCCGGAGATCGCGAACATCCGCGAATCGAAGGAAGCGGGCTACGAAATGATGGGAGCGACCGGGCTCAGTTGCATCGCCTGCCATGACTTCAACGGGCAGAAATCAGGCGCTGGCGCCCTCGAATTGGTCCATGTCACCGAACGCCTCAAGAAGAACTGGTTCCACCTCTACATGCGGCAGCCATCTCGCTTCCATCCCACCGTGATCATGCCAAGCTATTGGCCGGGCGGGCAGGCGATCCGGAAGGAAGTGCTGGACGGGAATGCCGATCAGCAGATCGAAGCCCTCTGGGCATATCTTTCCGATGGCACGCGCGCCAAGAATCCCAAAGGCCTGTCACGCCAGTCGAACGAACTCCGCGTCGCTGACGAGACCGTGATGTGCCGCGGTCGCGGTCCCGCGAGCTATCGAGGCATCGGGGTAGGGTATCCCGAGCGCATCAGCCTCGTTTTCGATTCCGAAGAGATGGCCCTGCGTCAGTTGTGGAAGGGAGAATTCGCCAACGTCGACCACGGCAGCTTCCAGCCCCGGGGTGGGGAGCGCATCGTCTTTCCGGCCGGTGTTCCCTTCCATCGCCTGGCTTCCATGGACGATCTCTGGCCCTACAAGGGAAAGACGAATTACCTTTTCCCTCAGGATCACGGCTACCAGTACCGGGGCTATTATCTGGGCGAGCAGAAGCGGCCCACCTTTGTCTACCTCTATGGAGATATCAAGGTGGAGGACTTTTTTGAAGACCTTCTGAATGAGAACGGGAACGCCTATTTCAAACGAACAATGACTTTCAGCGCGCCTTCCCGTCAGGAGATGTTCTATTTCCGTGTCGCTTCGGGCAAGGCGATCTCTCCAACCGATCGTGGATGGCAGATCGACTCGTTGAATCTGCGATTTTCCGGGGATCATGCGGGCGAAGTCCGCGAAGGGGATCCAAAGGAATTGCTCATTCGCTTGGAGATTCCGGAAGGCAAAACAGTCCTGCAATTTGAATACCAATGGTAAAGACTCGCGTCCCATTCATGGCTATCCTCGCGTTGTGCGCGCCTTGGCTCGCAAACGCCGAAGAAGATCTCGGCGCCCTGTGGGGCACCGCCGAGGCAGAAGCGAAATACTATCCGATCATCGATATCCCGATCCCCCCCGAGGTGCCCATGCGCCCCGGCAGTTTTGAGATCCTTCCCGACGGCAGACTGGCGGTGGGCACGCGTCGCGGCGATGTCTATTTCATCTCCGGCGCCTTCGAGAGCCCGCCCAATCCGGTCTATCGCCTTTTCGCCAGCGGGCAGGATGAGATCTTTGGCCTTTCCTGGAAGGATGATTCCCTAACCATCACCCAGTTCGGCGAGGTAACGCGGTTGACGGATACGGACGGCGATGGCTCGGCGGATCGCTTCGAGGCACTGACCAACAACTGGGGTTATGCCGAAGGACACGAGTTTGCCTTCGGCTCGAAACACGATCCCGAAGGAAACATCTGGGTGGCTCTGGGCCTGAGCGGTTCCTACAATTCCCACAATCTATTCCGGGGATGGGCCGTCAAGGTCACTCCGGATGGGAGGATGATCCCGGTTTGCAGCGGACTGCGCAGTCCGGCGGGAGTGGGGCCGAATGCGGAAGGTGTCATGTTTTGCATCGAAAGCCAAGGACCGTGGAACGGATCCTGTTCGCTCAAGCATCTCAAGCAGAACGCCTTCCTCGGGCATCCCGCAAGCTACAACTGGTATCCTTTTGTCCAGGGTCTCGATGCCCCGAGCCTAGAGCCGGAGTCCAATTCCAGAATGCAGGTTGAGAAGAAACGCGTGAAGGAGCTGGTGCCTCCCGCGGTGCTGTTTCCCTACATTAAGATGGGCCGATCCATTTCCGGTTTCCGCTTGAACCAGACCAAGGGCAAGTTCGGCCCCTTCGAGAACCAGTTGTTCTTCGGCGACTACACCCTGAGCCTCATCATGCGTGCGACAACGGAGGAGATCAACGGTGTGTGGCAGGGCGCCTGCTATCCGTTTCGGGAAGGACTCGCGACCGGAATCATGAATGTGGAATTCTCACCGAAGGGCCAATTGATCGCAGGAGGATTCACTACCAACAGCCAGTGGCCGGTGCGCGGCGAAAGCCCCTTCGCCATCCAGCGTCTGGACTGGACGGGAGAGACGCCGTTTGAAATACAGGAGATAAACATCCGCCCCGACGGCTTTCTGCTCCATTTCACCCTCCCGGTGGATCCGGTGGTGGCGGCGAAGCCGGAAACCTATGCCCTCACGACCTACACGCACGTTTTCGCCGCCGGCTATGGCAGCCCCGAGGTCGATCATACCACCCCGACGGTCACCCGCGCGGAGGTCTCTCCGGACGGGCTAAGCGTCAGGCTCATCGTGCAAGGAATTCAAGAAAGCCACATCCACGACTTCAATCTTGAGAAAATGGAAAGCGCGAATCACCAAGGGCTTCTTCACAGCAAGGCCTACTACACGGTGAACGAAATCCCGAGGGGCGAGTGACGACAGTCAGTTACTGATTGGGGGAGCCTTGGGCGGATCAAACCAAAAGGGGCAGACAAAGTTCCAAAGGGGCCCCATCCTCCCATATGCCGAAACGGAAGGCACGGCAACGTCAGGCAACCGGATAGATCCAAGGCGCGCGGTATTCGCGCTTAAGGAGGGCGCTGGCGGCGGGGTCGTTCGCGATCTCTTCGGTTTCGGGGTTCCAGTCGATGCTCTTGCCGTGCTTGAGTGCGAGCATACCAAGAAGGCTCATCGTGGTGGCGCGGTGACCGACCTCAATGTCGGCGGCCGGGAGGGAACCGGTGTCGATCGCCTTGAGGAAATCGGCCCAAAGGAGGGCACAGTTGTGGCCATCCTTCTCGTTGTCGAATTTCGGATTCTCATGGATTCCGGGCTCGCCCTTGTTTGCCGGGTAGAACGTCCAACCATCGCGCCAACCCATGTGGAAGACGCCCTTCGTGCCGTAGTAGTAACAGCCAATGCCGGACTTTTCCGCGCCGGTTCCGGCGTATTTCCGGTGCTCCCAGGTGGCCGTGAAGGATTCGAATTCGTAAGTCGCGACCTGGGTGTCCGGGGCGTCGGAGGCTTGCTCCTTCTCGGTGAGAACGGGCGCACCGCTGATCGGCCGACCTCCGGCGGAAAAGACGCGCTTGGGGCCCTTTTCTCCTGACCACCAGAGAACCTGATCGAGCCAGTGGACGCCCCAGTCGCCAAGGGTGCCGTTCGCGAAATCGAGGAAATTCCGCCAACCGCCCGGATGGATCTTCCGGTTGAAGGGGCGCAAGGGCGCGGGGCCGCAGTAGAAGTCCCAGTCAACGTTCTCGGGAGCCTTGCTGTTCGGAGCGGGCTGTTCCACCCCTCCTCCTCCGGCGATGAACATGCGCACCATCCCGATCTTTCCCGCGCCGCCGTCCTTGAGGAACTTCATCCCCGAGACGTGGTGCGGGCCAATCCTTCGGTGCATGCCCATCTGGACGACCTTGCCGCTGGCACGCGCGGTGGCGAGGATGGCCTGGCTTTCGCCGACGGTGTGGCCGGTCGGCTTCTCGAGATAGAGATGCGCGCCCGCTTCGAGGGCGGCGATCGCCGGAAGAGCGTGCCAGTGGTCGGGCGTGGCAATGATGACGACCTCGGGTTTCTCGGCCGCGAGCATTTCCCGGTAGTCCTTGAAGACACGAGGCTTGTGGCCGGATAACTCCAGGACTTCGTCGGCGCAGACTTCGAGGACGTCGGAGTCGACATCGCAGAGCGCGACGACCTCGGAGCGTTTCGCGGCCATGGCTTCCCGGAGGATGTTCATTCCCCACCACCCGGAACCGATCAGGGCGATGCGGTATTTCCGGGCCGTCTTCGTCTGTCCGAAGATGCGCGGGGCGGGAGCGAGGGTGGCGGAAGCAGCGGCGAGGAAATGGCGGCGTTTCATGGATGGGATGCTTACTTGCGGAGATCGACGCAAACGAGGTCGCCCTTGGCATTTCGGCAATAGACGCGTCCGTTGGCGAGGACAGGGACGGTCCAGCACTTCCCGCCAATCACCTGGGCGCGGGCGACCGGTTCGAATGCTTCCGGAGAAACGGGCGCGACGATCAACTCGCCCCGCGAACTGAGAACGATGAGTTTTCCGTTGGCAACGATGACGCCGCCGGTGCCGATACCCTTTTGGGACCACTTGATCCTGCCAGTCGCCAGTTCGAGGCAGCGCAGTTCGTTCTTGTCGCCGGAGTTGTCATCGACACCGTAGAGATGGCCCTCAACAAGGACGGCGGGAT
>JAHEDC010000659.1 GCA_024641425.1 Verrucomicrobiales bacterium
GGTGAGCAACGCGAATTTCCTCAGGGCGGCCCGGCAGGCTCGCCTTCCCGAGGGGGAGGAAATTGACGAGTTCGCCTTTTACAAGGAAATGTACGCGAGGATGGATGAGCTCGGGATGGAGCGCCAGTTTACGGGACGCTCCGTGAACGAGGGCTTTTCCGGAGGCGAGAAAAAGCGCAACGAGATCCTCCAGATGTTGATGCTGGATCCGAAATACGCGGTCCTCGATGAAACCGATTCGGGCCTCGATATCGACGCCCTCAAAATCGTCGCCCAGGGCGTCAACAAGATGCGCTCCCCGGAGCGGGGTTTCCTGGTGATCACCCATTACCAGAGATTGCTCGACTACATCGTCCCCGACGTCGTGCACGTATTATTCGACGGCCGGATCGTCAAGACCGGGGGCAAGGAACTTGCTCTCAAGCTCGAAGCGGAAGGCTACGACTGGGTCAAAGACGAAGTCCTCGCCACTGCCTAGAAACTCCCATTTCATCATATTTCAAACCATGTCCCTATCAGAAACAGCAACACTTGAAGCCGTCACGATCGATTCCGAAGGCGATTTCTCCTACCCCGAGGAGTATTCCCACGATGCCGGCATCGGCTTAAACGAGGCGACGCTCGACTACATTTCCAACGTCAAGGGCGAGGCTGACTGGATTCGGGAATTCCGGAAGAAGGCTCTCCAAACCTTTGAGAGCAAGCCCAACCCCACTCACTGGGCGAGCCGCGACCTGGAGAACATCAAGTTCGAAAACATCCGCTATTACCTTTCAAAAGGGCAGGTGCCGACCCGGAGCTGGGACGATGTTCCGGACGACGTCAAGCAAACCTTCGAGCGCCTCGGGATTCCGGAGAAGGAGCGGAAGTACCTAGCCGGGGTCGAGGCGCAATTCGACAGCGAAGCCGCTTACTCGAACATCAAGGTCGAGTTGGAGAAAGAGGGGGTCATCTTTGTAAACTCCACGAAAGGACTCCGCGAACACCCCGAGATTTTCCGGAAATGGTTCGGCAAGGTCATTCCGACCGGGGACAACAAGTATTCCGCCCTCAACAGCGCGGTTTTCTCCGGGGGCAGCTTCATCTACGTGCCGCCCGGCGTGAAGGTGAGCCATCCCCTCCAGGCCTATTTCCGGATCAACGCGGAGAATTTCGGGCAGTTTGAGCGAACCCTCATCATAGTCGACGAAGGAGCTGAAGTCACCTACATGGAGGGATGCACCGCGCCGAAATTCGAAACCGCCACCCTCCACAGCGCGGTGGTCGAGTTGGTCGCGATGGACAACGCGAAGATCCAGTACATCACCGTGCAGAACTGGTCCAACAACGTTTTCAACCTCGTCACGAAGCGGGGTATCGCCCACGAAAACGCCGAGATCCGCTGGATCGATTGCAATATCGGTTCGCGTCTCACCATGAAGTATCCCGGCGTGATTATGAAAGGCCGCAAAGCCCGGGGAGAGGTCATTTCCATCGCCCTGGCCAACGACGGCCAGCACCAGGACACCGGCGCGAAAATGATTCACGCCGCGGATGAGACCACCTCCAATATCGTGGCAAAATCGATTTCGGTGGGGGAAGGACGCTCCACCTACCGCGGACTCGTCCACATACCGAAACACCTCAAGGGCTGCAAGAACAACACCGAGTGCGATGCGCTTTTGATCAACGCGAACAGCCGCACCGACACCTACCCGGCCATCTCCGTGCGGGGCAATCAGCACGCCACCCAGCACGAAGCGAGCGTCAGCCAGGTCAGCGAAGATCAAATTTTCTACATGCAGCAGCGCGGTCTTTCCGAAGCCGCCGCGATGAGCCTGAGCGTCAATGGATTCGTCAACGATTTGGTTCGCGAATTTCCCATGGAATACAGCGTCGAGTTGAAGCGCCTCATCGATTTGGAGATGGAAGGCAGCGTTGGGTAGAGAGTGTCGGCAGCGAAGTTTGACGGGGAAAGCTAAAAATTTGTCACTATGTCAGCAACGACCCAAATCGAGGAATCCGCGTGGATGGATGCTCCACCGCTTCGGGAATTGGACCTGGAAATGCCACGATGGTATCGAAATTTCCAGGAAGCTTCCTGGGTGCGTTTCCAGAGCCTTCCGGCGGCTTCCCGGAACGATCAAAACTGGCGCTACGCCGATTTGAAAAAATCCCGTTTCGAGAGGCTGTACCCTGTCAAGCCCGCGACTGTACCCTGTTCGATCAAGGAAAGGGCCGCCCGGGGGCGATACAAGGATGCCTCCGCCCGTTTCGTCTTCGTGAACGGCGAGTTGGTCGATTCTGATGTCTCCGGAATTCCCGATGGCGCGATATGCGCCCCGATTAACCATGCCATCGCGAATGGAGGGGATCGGCTCCAGCCCTACTTCGATGTCGACGCGGCGCGACTCGGCGATGAAAAGTTTGCAGCGCTGAACGGGGCCGCGACCAACTGCGGAATTTTTGTCTTTGCGCCGGGAGGCATCGAATTCGACGGGCCCGTCATGGTGCAGCATTTCGTGAGCGGTGATTCCGCTCCGGTCTTTCCGAGAACTCTCGTCGTGGCGGAAGACAACGCCCGCGTTTCCGTGATCGAGCATTTCGAATCGATCGATCCAAACATTCCCGGCCTGTCGATCGGGGTCTGCGATCTTCATGCGAACAAGGGCGGAAAAATCCAGCATATCCTTGTCCAGAACTTGGGGGAATCGTCCAAGCAGGTTCATCTGAAAACCTCAAACGCCGGGAAAGACGCCTTGATCCAGACCGTCATGCTCAATCTCGGGGGAGCCTGGGTCCGCAACGAATCCATCAGCCGAATGACCGCCGAAGGGGCCGACACCCAGATTTATGGAGCGAACCTGGCGAATGGACTGCAGGAGTTTGATCAACGCACCCTGCAGATTCACGACGCCCAGCACACCACCAGCGATCTTCTAATCAAGAACGCCCTCTACGACAGGAGCCGGATT
>JAHEDC010000004.1 GCA_024641425.1 Verrucomicrobiales bacterium
GCCGCCCATCAGGACCGCCTCCTTGAACGAAGTCCCCGCATTGGAGACGCTGAGGATTCCCTCCGGGAGATTGACGACGACGCCGGCCTGGCCTTGGCCGAGGCCGGGCATGACGGTATCGACCACGCCCATCAGCGGCCCCATGATCATGGCCTCCTGCGCGCCCATCCCACCGGGCATGCTCTTCATCATTTCGGTGAAAAGGCGGCGGTATTCCTTCGTGAAGCGCTCCGACATGTAGGACAGCGCGTTCCCTTCCGTGGGCAAGCCCGCGGCGGCCTTCTTGTAGGCGTCGGAGTCGAGGAGATTCGCGGTATTCGCGAGGCATTCGTCGATGAAGGCCTGACTGCTGCCGATGAGAACGCGCTTGCTGGCGAAATCGTGGTAAATGACCGGCTGCGCGATGACCATGTCCGGGGACGGCATCGGCGGCCCCATCACCTTCTCGAAGCCGTCGCCGCTGGCGAACATCTGCGCCTGCTGGTCCTCGGGCACTTCCTTCTTCACGCTGGCCACAATCTTGTCGAAGAGCCAGCCGGTATCGTCGAGCGCGACGAGGAGATCGAAGGACGGAAAGGAAACCGGCGCATCGGGGATCTCGAGCGGCTTGTCGGGATGGAGGCGACCGATGACAGTGACGCGGGTATTCAGCTTCGTCAGAATGTCGTTCATCGAGAGCCCGAGCTGCGGGATCATCTCGCCGACGGCACGCTGGAATTCCTGGTCGGCATCGGGTCCGCCCACCTGGCGCACCATGGTGGATACGACCTCGTAGCCGGCCTGGACATCAAGGGTCATCTCCCAGGCGAGGTCGGTATCGGCGGGGGCGAGGGACTTCGACGCGAAGGGCTCGGCCCCGCCGCCGAGGATCTTCAAGAGGCCCTTTCGCCCGTTAGGGATGTGAACGTAGGCCTTGTTGTGGTAGATCGCCCCGTCCTTCGCGGAGCTGCCGCCCATGGCTTCGATTCCGGAAAGCCCAAGTTCCTCGAGCACCTTCGCGACATCGAGGTTCTTCAGGTGAGGCGGCATGTCGTCGCCGGCTTCCTTCTTCGCGGTGTCCAGGAAGCCCTGCACCATCCCGGCGATTTTCTCGACATCGCCGTCGACATCCATGTAGGCGTAAAGCATGCCGCCGAGGTCGAGGTGGCCGTTGACGGCGGCGAAGTGGGCCGATTGCGCGGAGGCTGGGACCGCGTTCTCCCCGCTTGCGGCAACGGGTTTCGCATCGATTCCTCCGTGGCCCGAGGCAGGTTCCTTTTTGCAGGCGGTCAGGAAAACCGGAACGAGGGCGGCGCACGCGGCCCCGGCCAGTAGATACTTCTTCGTGGTCATGATTCCTCCTTGGTTAAGGGTTCGAGAGATACTTATCGACGAAGGACGGGCTCTAGGAAAGTGAAATCGACAAGGGAATGGGCAACGCGATGCTGCAACCACCGCGTCGCGGAGCGGTGGTTTTGCCGGCTCCCGGTCGGAACGCCCCGTAGCTTGTTTCGCTAGGACGACCTGGAAAATACCCGCGCGCTTGGTTCCCGACGCGTCCCTGACGTTTTCCAACCGGCAGGAAACATGGGGCCGGGAAGGCGGCGGAAACAAAAGCGCCGCATCGGTCGCGGGGACGGATGCGGCGCGAAGGGATTTCTGGATTTTTGCTAGCTTTCCCCGCACTCGCCGGTGCCCTTGGCCTGCCAGAAGGCGAGACCGGCGCCCTGGGGGTCGCGGAAAATGGCGAGTTTCCCCATCGGCAGATCCGTCACGTCCTTCAGGATGCTCGCGCCGAGGGATTTCGCTTTCGCCACCGAGGCCTCGATGTCCTCGACGAGCACGTAGGATAGCCAGTGAGGGGGGCAGCCCTCCATTTCGGGCGTGATCTGAAACATTCCGCCCGCCGCGTCGGTTGGAGCTGCTCCGGCCGTGCGGAACATGGTGTAGGTTGCGCCTCCGCCCATGTCCATCGAGCTGGTTTCCCAGCCAAAGAGGTCTCCGTAGAATTTCTTGGAGGCCTCGACGTCGGGGGTCGTCAATTCGTTCCAGCAAAACTTGCCGGGTGTCATGTCACTCATGGTATGCGTAGGTTTCGGGTTGGGTTCGATTCCTAGGGGGAGAAGCGATTATGGATCATTTTCGAAATGATTGGCAAGAGCCAAACCCTTTCTCCTCGGGGGTTCGGCTTGCGGAAGGCGCTGCTGGAACCTTGACGGAACGGGGCCCGCGGGATTTCGAGGGACGAGTCGGCTGCGGTCTGCGCTTCGCCTGCATCCGTTGTCTTGTCTCTCTTCCCGCGGAAACTGCGTTCGATCCACGCCCGGTCAGACGGTGTTTATCGGGGCCGCGTGATTCCTGCTGGCGGAATCGGTTTCTGAAGCCGACGTGGAGGAACTTGCCTACGCGGGATATTATCGGGCATGCTTGCGGAACTTATGCGACTCCTGAACGCCACGCTTCTCTTCTGCGCCTTCGCCACCCTCGTCCGCGCCGACTGGACGACGGTGGAAGTTCCACCCTCCCGCAGTTTGTCGGAGTCGACGCGCGTCTGGTACCGGTGTCACCTCCAGGTCGATGACCGTCTGGTGGTGCCGGAAGCCAACAATCCCCGCGATCTCTGGCGGAACTCGACGATGCTCGTCCTGGGCGATCTTCCGGGGCCGTTTGAAGTTTTCCTCAACGGGACGCGCATTATCGCTTCGACCGGGATTCGGGCGGGAGAAAGCCAACGCTTCAAGGTGCCCAAGGATATCCTCCGTTCGAAGGTCTTCAATTCCCTGCTCATCCGCCTGGACGGTGAGGCCGCGAAACAGGGACTGACCCGCGCGCCGATGCTCATCGACTATTTCAACGAGGTCGTCCTCGATGCGCCCTGGGAGGTTTCGTTCGAGGAGGCGGATGCGGCGGATGCCGGGCCCCGCGAGGTCCGTCCGGAGGTCGCATCCTACGTGCCCGGGGACTGGCGGCTTTCCTCGACGCCGCTCGACCGCCCGGCGGAGCCGATTCCCGGCAAGCGCGTGCCTCCGGCGGAAGCGCTCGCTCTGCTGGAAACCGACGAGGATCTCGTGGTCGAGGAGCTCGTCCACGAACCCGAGGTCGCCCAGCCCACGCACGTGAGTTTCGACGCGCGGGGCCGGATGTGGGTCGCGCAATACCGGCAGTATCCGTTTCCGCAGGGCGTGCGGATGATCAGCCGCGACCAGTATTACCGTTCGCGTTACGACCGCGTGCCGCCAGCGCCGCCTTACCATGATCGGGGAGCCGACATCGTCAGCGTGCACGAGGACACGGACGGCGATGGGAAATACGAAAGCCATACCCGGGTGCTCGAAGGGCTGAACATGGCGAATGCCGCGCTCAGCGGCTGGGGCGGCATCTGGGTCATGCATACCCCGTATCTGCTCTTCTACCCGGATGCCGACGGCGACGACGTGCCGGATGGCCATCCCGAGGTGAGGCTGGCCGGCTTCGGTCTGGAAGACACGCACAGTGTGGCCAACGGTCTGGCCTGGGGTCCGGACGGCTGGCTCTACGGCGCGCAGGGCAGCACCACGACGAGCCGGATCACCCGCCCGGGCCTCGATCCAGAGGACAGCGAGGGCATCTACAATGAGGGCTGCCTTGTCTGGCGCTACCACCCGAAGACGCGCGTCGTCGAGATCTTCGCCGACGGCGGGGGGAATACCTTCGGGCTATCCTTCGATGCCGAGGGCCGGCTCTTCAGCGGGCACAACGGCGGGGAAACACGCGGCTGGCATCACCTCCAGGACGGGCTCTTCTTGAAGCAGGGAAAAGACCCGGGCAAATTCGGACCACCGCCGAATCCCTTCGCTTTCGGCGAACTCCCGATGATGCGGAGCACCAATCCGGTGCCGCGCTTCTCGCACATGTCGGTCGTGGTCGGCGGCAGCGCCCTGCCCGCGCGGCTCCGGGAGAAATTCCTCTGCGTCGACCCGCTTCACCATAACCTTGTCGCCGCCGAAAGGAAGCCCGTCGGTAGCACCTTCGAGACCACCGATATTGGATTCCCACTCCGCAGCGAGGATGGAACGTTTCGCCCGGTCTACCTCGCCAACGCCCCCGACGGCAGCATGGTGGTGGCCGACTTCCGCGAGGATACCATCGCCCACGGCCAGAACTACCAGGGACAGATCGATCCCGAAAGCGGGCGGATCTACCGGCTGCGCGGGAAAGCGGAACCACTGGAAATGGACGTGAACCTGGAGGCGAAATCCTCCGCCGAGCTTGTCGGCGTGCTCGAACATCCGAACCTCTGGCACCGTCAGACCGCGGTGCGCCTGTTAGGACAACGGGCCGACGCGGAAACCGTGCCCGCACTCCGGAATCTGCTCGATCGCAAGGAGCCCCACCCCGCGCTGGAGGCACTCTGGGCGCTCCACCAGATGGGTCAACTCGACGAGGCGACCGCCTTGAAGCTCCTCGAGCATCCCGCCCCGCCGGTTCGTGCCTGGACGATCCGCCTCCTGGGCGACGCCCGCTTCTTGCCCGACGCGTTCATGGCGAAGCTGGCCTCGATGGCGGCCTCGGAACCGGATGCCGAGGTGCGCTGCCAGATCCTTTCAACCGCGCGGCGGCTACCGGCCGGACCCGCGCTGGCTCTCGTTGTGGCGACCCTCCGCGAGGATGCCGACGACGCCTTTATTCCGCTCATGGCCTGGTTCGTCATCGAGTCCCACTGCGGGTCGGAGCGCGAAGCCGTGCTCGCGTCTTTCGAAGCCGACGAGATCTGGTCGCGCCCGGTTGTCGTGCAACAGATCGTTCCCCGCCTCATGCGTCGCTTCGCCGAAGCCGGTTCACGCGCTGATTTCCTCACCTGCGCCCGCCTTCTCGACATGGCACCGACCCCGGAGGCGCGCGCCGCCTTGCTCTCGGGCTTCGAGCAGGCCTTCGAGGGCCGCGTCCCGCCTCCTCTGCCGGACGAACTTGTCGCCGCCACCGGCAAGGGATCGCTTTCGCTCCGTATCCGGCAGGGCGAGCCCGAGGCCGTCGCGGAGGGTCTCGCCCTGCTCGGCGACGCGAACGCCGACCAGCAGGAACGCCTCGCGGCCATCCGGGCCTTCGGCACCGCCCCGCATCCCGATGCTCTCGCGAGCTTGCTCCATCTGGCGGTCAAGGAAGAAGACACGTCACTCCGCCAGACCGTGCTGATTTCCCTTCAGGTCTACGACGATCCGAACATCGGCGAGACCCTCGCGGCGAGCTTTGCGTCCCAGCCGACGGCGATCCAGCCGGTCGTGCTCAATCTCCTCGCCTCCCGTTCCGCGTGGTCGCTTGCCTTGCTCCGAGGTTGTGCCAGTGGCGCGATCCCGAGACCCGCGGTCGGGCCCGACCTCATTGCCCGCATGGGACTCCACGGCGGCGACGAGCTTGGTAAAGTGTTAGCCGAGCAGTTTCCCGGAACCGAGGGGCCGAAACCGGCGGAGCGCATCGAGGCGCTCAAGGCGATTCTGGCAGCGAAGCCCGGCGATCCCTACCGTGGGGAGTCGATCTTCGCCGCGCGTTGTTTTTCCTGTCACACCCTCTTTTTCAAAGGGGGCAAGGTCGGCCCCGACCTCACCCGCTACCAGCGCGACGACCTCTCGACGATGCTCGTCAGCATCCTCGATCCCAATGCCGAGATCCGCGAGGGCTTCGAGAACCATGTGGTCGCCACCAAGGACGGTCGCGTCCTCGGCGGCTTTCTCGTCGACTCCGACACCAACGCGATCGTCCTGCGCGGATTCGACGGCTCCGACACGACCGTTCCGCGGGAAGCCATCGCCAGCCTGACTCCGGTTGGCCGCAGCCTCATGCCCGATGGCCTGCTCGACGGACTCGACGACCAGCAGTTGCGTGACTTCTTCGCCTACCTCAAAATCTCCCAACCCATTTCCCGCTGAGATCCGCGCGGCGTCCCCTCGCCTTCAGGATGCGAATCCCGGCCCTGCCCCGTCCTCCAGCCTTCCCACCGAGCCGAATCCAATCCACCACCCACTGCCATGAAACTCCCCGTTACCGCCGCCATGCTCGCCACTGTCTCGTCCCTCGCCGCCGCCGAACCGGAAGTCCTCCGCCTCGGGATCATCGGTCTCGACACCTCGCACGTCACCGCCTTTACCGAGACGATCAACAACCCCGACGCGAAAGGGCACGTGCCGGGAGCCAAGGTCGTGGCGGCCTTCAAGGGCGGGAGTCCGGACATCGAATCGAGCATCTCGCGGGTCGACGAATACACCGCGAACCTGGTCGAAAAACACGGCGTCGAGATCTGCGCGACCATCGAGGAACTTTGCGGCAAGGTCGACGCCGTCATGATCGAGAGTGTCGATGGCCGCCCGCATCTGGAGCAGGCCCGTCCGGTCATCGCCGCGAAATTGCCGCTCTACATCGACAAGCCGGTCGGCGGCACCCTCCGGGACGCCATCGAGATCTTCCGCCTCGCGAAGGAAGCCGGCGTGCCCGTCTTTTCCTCGTCCTCGCTGCGTTTCGCGAAAGCGACCCAGGACGTCCGGAACGGCTCCATCGGCGAAGTCCGGCACGCCGAGACCTCCAGTCCTGCCCACCTTGAGCCCCACCACCCGGATCTCTACTGGTACGGCGTCCACGGCTGCGAGTCGCTCTTCACCGTCATGGGCCGGGGCTGCGAGTCGGTCACCCGCGGCACGACCGCCGACGGCAAGATCGAGGTCACCGGCATCTGGAAAGGCGGACGCACCGGCATTTTCCGCGAAAGCGATGGTTACTCCGGAACCGCGCGCGGGGAGAAGGGCGAGGCCGCTGTCGGCTCGTTCGACGGCTACGAGCCGCTCGTCGCCGAGATCGTGAAATTCTTCCAGACGAAGCAGGCCCCGGTCGACGCCGGGGAAACGATCGAGCTCTTCGCCTTCATGGAGGCCGCCGACGAAAGCAAGCGGCGCGGCGGCGAATCCGTGACCCTCGCGGAAGTGATGGAGAAGGCGAACGACCGCTAGGAATGGGGGTTTGCGTACCCTGAGACCGCGAAGAGCGTTCGAAAACGACGGGGTCATCGCTGTCGGCTCTTTCTTGACCCGGGATGGGGTTGCGGAAGGCCTTTGGGAACTTGACCGCTCCATCGCGGAGGTTGTTCCCTCGTTGCCTCCGGAGCAGGTCTTCTGCGACCACAAGAGTGACCGCTCGACACTGAAGCAGTCGCAGCGCATTTTGCGCGAGCGCGACGCGGGGTTCGGCGACTTGCTCCCCCCACGCCCTGATCATCCTTTATCTTGACTGGGGCAATGTTCCGCTGCCCCGGCGACTATGGCCGTCTGAGGCGGTAATAACGCATGTTGGGGATTGGGCCGCCCAGCGGCACGGTATAGACGAACTCGGTGGCGGTGGTGGTGATACCGCCCGTAACATCCGTCCACGCTGTGAGGGCGCTGCTTGTCTGGAGGACAGCGGTCGTGTCCGCGATCGGCCAACTGAGGCGCAGGGCGAGGGTCGGACCGCTGCCGACAAGATTCGCGTTGAGGACGATCGCGTTTCCGCCGATGAAAGAGGCCGCGTCGCGGGGGTCGGTACCATTCCGGTACTCGTCGCGGTTGTTCGAGCCGTCGCCATCCTCGTCGCCGTCGGGATCGTAGGCGGCGAAGGCTTCCTCCCACTGATCCGGCAGGCCGTCGCCGTCAAGATCGACCAGCGCGCCGGTCGTGAGCGGGCTCTCCGCGGCGAAGGTGTAGGCGGCGCTGCGGGTCGGCGTCCGCTCGACGCCGAATTGGGCGAAGGCCTGCACCGTGGCGGGAGCGCCGATCGAGGGGGGCACGTTCGGATCGTAGGAATTCCACGACGCGCCGGGAGCGAGGCGGAACCGGATGACGCCCCCGGGCTGGGTCGACGCGAAGGTGACAAGAAATGCCTCGCCGGCCGCGAGTGGCGGATAGTTGCCCGCCGGGGGTGTGATGAGGACGTCGCCGACATTCGGGCCCGCCGCCGATGTCAGGGTGCGGACGGAGACGTTCGACCGGAACTGGTTGACGAGCGCGTGTCTGGCACCGGGCACCGGGTTGTAGTTGACGATGGCCCCGTTGCCGAGACCCGCGGGACTTTGGGTGAGGGAAGTGACGGACCAGCTGGAGCCGCCGCCACTGGCAGCGGTGGTCCAGTCGTGGACATGGCCGAAGTAGACCGGGGTCGCGTCGGGATTCACATAGGGTTCGCCGCCGGTCACGAAGATGATGTTGGAAACACTCGCCGCGGGCGAGGGGGGCGGGAAGGTGCCTTGACTGACCGCCGTGAGGGTGGCGCTGCTCGACGAGACATCCCAGCGCTGCCAGGCATTCGCACTGTTCCGGCTCAAGAGTCCATGCGTCCCGACAGGCGCGAGCATCTCGTAGCCGTTGCCCGGAAGGTTGGATCGCAAGGCCAGCTCCGACCCGTTGAAATCGTAGGTTGCGGCGGTCGTGTCGGTAAAAAGCACTGCGAGGCGCGCTCCGGCGGAGGAAGGGACGGTGACGATCAGTCGCACGGGCTTCGGGAAGGTCAGGGTCGCGAGCGTCCCCCAGCCGAAATTTCCCGGCGGCGATTCCGTGACCTTGACCGTGCGGGCGATCGTTTCTCCCGGGGTATAGAGAAGCACCTGGGCGAGGAGCGTGGCATCGTAGTTCCCGTAAGTCATCCGCATTGCGGGCACGGCAAGGAATCCCGCCAGCGTCCGCGCGTTCGTGAGTCCGCCCGTCCCGACCGTGGCGACGAGGAACTGGGAGCCGCGAATCGCGGCGACGAGCGGAGGTGTGAGCGCCTTCTGCCGGAAGGTCCAGATCCGCGCCGTTTCCGAGGTGCCGAACTCGCTCCAGAGACTGGTCGGCGTCGTCTGCGTGTTCGCCGTCACATTCCAATAGTAGTGCGCGCCGCTCCCGCCGACATCGCCGACGCCGAGGAGATCGCTGGCCCCGTCGCCATCGGCGTGGAAGGCCGCGATCGACTGTGTCGCGACGAGGGCGGGGAAAACGTGGCGGATTCCCAGCGGGGTCGCCGGATTGCCCGGTGTGAAGACACTGGCCCGGTTCTCGGTGGGTGCGGTCACCGCGACCTGGCTGGCGGCGACGTTGTTGAACATTCCCACGGCCAGCCCGGTCGGCGAACCGAAACCGGTCGGCTCGGGCGCGGTCCAGTCGAAGCCGCCGTCGACGCGCTGCAGCCCGATGGTGATCGTGCCGTCCGACTTGTCGACGAGGGCGACGTCGATCCGCCCGTCGGGACTGGCGTTGCCGAAGTCGCCGTGCGAATAGATCCAGCGAGGCGTCTCGTAGGTGAAGGGATCCTGCTGGGCGGCGAGCGGCGCGGCGACGAGGGACAGGATGAGGGAAATCCGGGCTTTCATGGGGCTTCCGGGAAGGTCAGGGTTCCCGCGTTGATGATCGACTCCGGTTCGAAGCCGGCGTTGAAATGCACCAGATAGTATTGGTAGGTGCCGCCCGCGGCGACGGGCGAATTATCGAAAAGGCAGAGGTCCGCGAAGAGCGATTGCGGATTCGGCTCGAGCAGGGCGACGTTGATGAAAGGATCGATGAAGAGGGCCAGGTCCGGATTCGCGGGTGGAGCCGGATCCGCAACCCAGGAGATCGAATTGATCATCGACGAGGCCTGGATGATGTCGGTATCGGGGGTCGGTATCGACACCCCCTCGACAAGCCGCGCGGTCTGGCGCCGGTAAAGGACGATCGGAAAGAGCGACTGCGTCGTGTCGATGGCCCAGATGTCGCCGTAGAGCTTCAGCTTCGGGGCAAGATAAGCATGAAGAAGTTTCTGATCGGGAGGATTGTTCGTGAAACCAATGGCATTCGACACGCCGAACACGCCGATGATGGTGGTTTCATTGATCTGCGTTCCACGCACGTCCCAGTTGGACGAAGGGATGGTCGATCTGGGCTGCAGCGAGAGGAGCGGGATGCGTCCGACGCGGATGGCGACCGGATATTGATCGGCGTCGATCTGGACGAGGCGCGTCGGCGAGATCGAAAAGTGGGCCTGTTGGACCCGGAACGCCTTGATGAGAGGATTCCAGGCTACGAGCTGCGGGATCGGTTTCGCCGGCCAGGCCACGGAATCGCCGGTGAGCGGGGCGCTCCAGGTGAACAACTGCGGCGCGCTCCAGTCGCCGAGCTTGCCGCCGAGCCCGATGGCACGCACCGAGACCTTGTATTCGACTCCGGCCTTGACCGGAACCGTCGAATCCAGGGTGGTGGGAACAGACGGATCCTGCGCGGGCATGGAGAGCCCCATCAGCGACACGGTGTAATCCGCGGGCTGCGTCTGGGGCATCCCGGGCTTTTCGTTGAAGAGCTGGCTGCCAAGACGGGTGGCGGTGGTCATGCCGGCCGGAGTGGACGGCGGGGGCGGATCGACGAGCAATTCGAGGCGTTCGACGCCGGGACTCGGGCAGAGCGCGCGCACGAGCATCGTCGGCGCGGTGATGTTGCCCCCCGATCCGGCCGGGTCCATGGTCGGGACCGGCAGTTCCGGCATGGCGGTCACCTTCTCCCCCAACAGGGCCAGTGGACTCGGGTTGCCGTTTTCGTCGAAGACCTGGCCGTAATAGCCGATGCGGCCGCCGGGAGGTGGAATCATGGCGTCCGATACCATCACCGCCTGGACGATCGAGTCGTCCCAGGTTTCGACGTCTTTGCGGAGCAGGGACAAAGGGCCGTTCTCGATGCGCCGGTAGAGCCGGTATTCCTTGGATCCGACGGGGAGGACGAGCACCACTTTGATCGGCGAGATTTCGCCGGTCTCCTGGGGACGGGCATCGTGCGGACAGGTCCCGACATCGGGAGAACCGGCCGGATCGACGATCTCCCATGCCCGCCACGTACTCGCGAGGGAAATCGGCCCGGGGTAGGTGAAGAAGAACTCGGTCGTGTTGGAGGGCAGCCGTGCGGTGTCCCAGTTCGAAAAAGAACCGATGACGAAACGGCGTTGGATGAGGAGCGAGCGCGAGGCCGGCGTCGTCGTGGTGCCGAATGCCGCGCGGTAGGTGGTGGGTGTGGAAACCTCCGGGGTGACCGGCTTCACGGTCTGACTTCCGCTGCCAGTGATGAAGTAAGGGGTCCAATATTCCTCGTTCGGGGTGCCGGGAGGCGCCATCGCGAGGGTGGGCGCGCTGAGGGCGCGGGCTTTGACGAGGTAGCGGAAGCCGGTGATCACATTCTCCGCGGAGACGCCATAGCTGACGAAATGGCTGATGCGCCCCGAGGCATTGCCGCCCACCACCGTGACGGCGAATCCGGACGGGCTAGCTTTGGCCAGAAGCTCCGTCCAGACCAGATCGCCGCTTCCGTAAAACAGGAACGGCGAGATATTGCTGAAATCGGAGGGATTCGAGAGATCGACGAGCCCGAAGACCACCCACTCGACGTCCTTCCATTCGCCGGTCTCGGTGCCACGCCGCGCCTCGAGCCGGAAGACGACCCGGTCGGGCGGCACACCGACGGAACCGAGGGAATCGGGGTGCGCGTCCTCCTCGTCGAACTTGATCCCGACGCGGGGACAGTCGCTCGCGGTGAATCCCGAGGGCGCGGCGGGGCCGACCCGGTCGCGCAGCGTGCCGAACACCGCCGGACTCGGTGAGGAGATGTCGTAACCCAGCGGTCCGAGGTGGGCGGCGCGGACGCAATAGAAGTAGGTCTGGCCATAATCATTCGCCAGCGGGACGAGCGCGTCGTCGTCGAAGCTGAGGGTCGCCCCGGGTTCCGGCGGATGGGCCACCGCACCCAGGTAGACGAGGTTGTCATGTTCGTCGGGATGGGCGCTGCGATCGAGGGAAAGGGGTGGGGGCACCGAATTCCTGACGCGGTCGCGGTAGATCAGGTAATGGGTCGTCGGCACGATCTGGTTCGGCGAAGTGTTCGGTTTCCACACGACCCGCAGGCGCTGACCGCCGTTCTTCATGATGTTATCGACCCGCAGGACATCGGGGACGGTCGGCGGCACCGTGAAGGCGGCGACGCCCGCACCGCGTGCGGAGACCGGGCCGAAACGGCCTAGCAGATCCACCGGAGCAACGACGTATTCGAAGCCCTGCCCTTCGGTGTAGGGGGTGCCGACGATGGTGGGCGGATTGCCCTCCACCTTGTAGCGGTGGTTGTCATCGACGACGAAAAAGGTCTCGCGGTCGGCGGCGAAATCGTTGACAGCGGGGCCGCTCTCCACCGAGCCCGCCGCGCGGAAGACTTTGGTGGCGGTGGCGGGGTTCCGGGTCAGTCGGCGCACTTGCGCGGGAGCGGAGGATTCCGCCGCGACAAGGGCGGCTCCGTTCAACCCTCCGGGCGGGGTGTATCCCGTCGCGAGCCGCCAGACGTGGAATCCGCGGGTGAGCAGAAGCTGGCGCCGTAGGTCCTCCGGGATCGACCAGCGGAGGGCAACACCGAGATCGAGCTGGTCCGACGCCCCCGCCACCGGAAACGGCACTTCGTTTGGCACCGGGAGGGCGCCGGGGAAATCCGGCGGCACCTGCACCGGCGGGCCCGGCGGCACCAACGCCTCGACGACACCCGCCGTGAGGGTGACGCGGCCGACCACGGCACCTTCCGCGCCCGTGGCGCGATCCCTCTCGCGCAATTCGATGAGCACCGCCTCGCCGTTGAGCACCCCGAGCGGCCCGCCCCACGCGGTGGCGCTGACGAAGCGGTAGAGCGGGTGGGCGTTCCCGAGCTGGCGGAGCGCCGCCGCGGCCTCGGGCTGCTGCGACGCCCGCACCCCGAGCATCGAAAGACGATCCTCCAGCTTGGCCGGCAGCGGCTCCGGGTTCGTCGCGTCTTTCCACTGCTGGTGCAAGGCGGCCGCGATGTCCGCGCATTCCGCGAGGTCTTCGCCAAGCGAGACCGCGCGTGCCATCCAGGGCTTGATCGCGTTCGGATCGGTCATCGGCGTCATGACCCCCTGCAGCTGGAAGGTTCCGCCGACGACCGGCTTCAGGTAGACGGCGACATCGTGGGTCGCGAGCCAGCCTTCGGCGGTCACATTCCAGACCACGTATCCCCAGGGCTGGTCGCCGATGCTGGCCGTGGTGCCGGCGGCGGTGAGGTGGGGTGGAAGCTCCAGTGTGACCGGCGGATCGACCGCGCGCAACAGGGGCGTGCCCGCCATGGCAAGAGCGGCGACGAGGGCAAGGGGGAATGGTGGATTGGATTTCACGGAGAGGCTCCCAGGTTTCCCGGTTAGTAATCGAGTTTCCATTTCAGCGGTGTGGCCGTGACCCTGAGACGGATGGTTTTGCTGAAGGTGTAGCTGAACCAGCCGACGCCGACCGTGCCCTTGACCTTGGCCGCCGAGGTGCCGTTGATGCTGGTGATCTCGGGGCTCCCTCCGAAGATGGTTCCGCTTCCGGCGAGGACGGTGGCGAATTTCCCCGACACATCGACGAGGCAGAGCAGTTCGCCGCTCACGCCTTGGAGGTTTTTGACTCCGGCGGTCTCAAGCCCCGCGTTGTTCTTGAAATAGAAGTATCCCTGGCCGCCGTGGACGCGCAGATCAAGGACGCACGATGGCGGGACGCCGATGAGCGGCATCAGGCTCATGCCGCCTTCGGCGTAGACCATCGCGCCGGTTACGGGCAGCGAGGTGGAGTAGCCGGGCAATTGTTTCGCGAGCAGATCCCCGATGTCATCGTCGGCGTATTCGATGACCTTGATGTCGCAGGTGCTGCCAACGAAAACACCGGCGGAAACGCTCATGGAGGCGATCTTTCCGGTGCCACGCCCGTAGAGGTAACCGTTGTTGCCGCCGAAGCCGAAGCCGAGTTTCAGGTCGTTGACCTTGACTTCGCTGAAGTCGAACGAACCGAGAATCGCGAAATCCCCCGACATCCCGACCGGCGATCCGTTCCCGTCGAGGGCCACTTTCCCCCCGACGCTGATGCCGGTCTTCTTGCCGACCCAGTCGAGCTCGGCCGAAGCACCCATCCCGACCTCGGCTTCCGCGCCGCCATCGACGAGACAGGCGCTGGCAGGCGTGGACGAGTCGAGGTCCCGGAGGAGAAACCAGGCGTCGAACTTCATGTCGTCCGGAACTTTCAGCCGGGCCTGGCCGTCGAGCCGGAGTTCGTGCAGGGCGTCGCCGTTGATGCGGGCGTATCCGCGCAACCGGGCCGCCCCCACGTTCCCGCCGAGGGAACCGAGCGCCGGGGAAAACGCCGCTCCGGCATTGTTCAGGCTCGCGGCGACCAGTTGCTCCGCCATGCGCAGGGTGTCGTCCACCGCCTGGCGGGCCAGCGTCTGCGGGTCGCCGGCGTATTGGCGGAGCAGCTGTGTCGCGGTTCCGGCAAAGGTGCTGCCCGCAAGGCGATCCACCAGCGCGCCGGTGAGGTCGGCCTGGAAGTTCGCGAGGTTGCCCGTCGCGTAGAGCCCGTTGGTCGCATTCGGATTGGCGGGTGCCCACTTCGCCTTCAGGCTGTCGACCGCCTTCTGCACGGTCGCGGTCGGCCCAGCGGCGATCAAGGCGGCATCCAGGGCGGTATTCAGATCCCCGGACCCCTGCAGGGAGACCTCGACCGCCTGCAGTTGGGCGATCACCTGGGCGAAGAGCGCCTGCAACCCGCCCAGCGCATTCGTTTCCGGAGCCCCGAGGGGGTCGGAGGCGCCGATCTTGGCGCCGATGGCGGAGGCGAGTTGCTGCAGGTTCGCCACCGATGAGACGAGCCCCTGCGCGTTCTGCATCCCTACCCGGGCCTTGGTCACCTCGGCGAGGAAGTCACGCCGCCAGCGCCCGTTGATCCCCGAGGTCGCGGAGCTGAACTGGGCCGTGACGTCGTTGCTGAGCCCGGGTGTCACGCCTCCGCCGACCAGCTCATCGAGTTTCGCCGCGCGGTCGGCCTCGGATGCCAGCTCGCTGAAGAACGTCCCTCCCCCGCGGCTTGCGGCCATCGCGGCCAATCCCGGCTTCAGCAGTTCCTGCAGGTGGTCCGCGAGCAAGCCGTCGAGACCCCGCACGCTGTCGAGCGCGCCATCGATCGCCGGCTGCAAGCCCGGCACCGCCAGCAGGCCGCTATCCTGCAAAAGCGATCCCACGTTGATCTGCGGAATCATCGATCCGAGCCCCAACGCCCCACTCCCGTCGAAAGTCAGCTCCACGTCGGTGGGCGTCATCGATTTCACCGCCTGGGTCAGCTTGAAAAGGAGGAGGTCGTCGGTGACCGGTGTGCGCGAGGTGAAGACCTGGTTTGCTCCGAGGTGCACCGGGAAGTCGAACGCGATGAGGTTCTGCCATTTCCCCGTCGCGATGGGATCGTGGGCGGGATCCGTGCGGTAAATATCAAGGGGGACACCGCCCGGTACGCCGACGTGGCCGGGATCGTAGGGCGCGGAAGTGAGCGAAGCCCAAGGCTTGCGGACGAATTGCGCGGGCGGGTTCGGGGTGGTGTTGATCGAATTCGTGGACAGGACTACCGGCATGTCCTCGAAAAAGGGGAGCTGCATCAGCCCGCCGACCGTGAGCGTGCCGGTCTGAGTGCTCATGTGCTTGTTCACCGAAATGCCGGTGACAGGGATGACGTTCCAGTCCGGTTTGCCCTGCGGTCCATTGACAGTGAGGAGCGCTCCGGGCTGGAATCGGGAGACCGGACCGTTGCCCTTTGCCTTGGCATCGGATTCGACAACGAGGTTTCCATTGAGCACGCTGATGTTCCCGGCCAGCGGCTGGTCGGTCAGGCCGGTGAGGGTGGCGAGGGCGACGACCTTGATGAACGCGTCGGCCGGGCCGGGCGGCGGGCAGTCTTTCGGCTGCGGGAACTCCAGCGCGAGGGGGGTGAATTTCAGGCCCCAGTAACCTCCCTGCGGTCCTCCGAGCGTCTTGTCGCCCTGCGGGGTGGCGATGGCCGCTTCCTGCAATTGTCCCTGACCCCCGAATTTCAGCCCCTTGAAGGCGAGGTTGAAGTCGGCCGGGGCCGGAACGCTGAGCGAGCCGTTGACGCCGGAGGCCACATTGACGCCGTCGAGGAAGGCGAGGTTGAGGGCAGTGAGGTTGAAGTCCGCTCCCAGGGCGGTGAACTGGATGTTCGGGGCACCCTCCGCGGTGAGATGGCGCCCGGTGACCCCGGCCGGACGCAGGACGTATTTCGCCTCCGGGGCCAGCGGATAGGGCGGCACCGGAACTCCGGCGAGTCGGCTCAACGCAGAGTAGCTCCCCGGTGTGCAGCGCAGATTGAATCCGGAATAGTCGGCCAGTCCATTGTAATAGGCCGTTGTCCCCGGTCGCTCCGACAAGGTCGCGTTGGACGGCGCGCTGAAGCCGGTGAGGAAAAGCGCGGAGGGTTTCTCGTGCTCGGCCAGACCGGCCAGCTGATCCGCACGCGCGAACACGCCGGCGGTGAGGACGCGGCAAGCGGCAAAGCCGGGCTGGATCTGGTGGGCGTAGCGCTGGATCGCACCCTCCTTGTAGGCGCCCCATTCTACGGTGAGGGGGGCGGTACTCGTGGCGGTGGCCTGCACCGTGCCCTCGGCGCGCAATCCGCCATCGGGAGTAAACCGCCACTCGCCGCTCGCTGGCAGGAAGTGCATTCCCTCGACCGGCGGCGGAACGGTGCCCGGCGTCCCTGCGCATTCTGTGGGGACACCTTGCAGGTATCCGCTGCCCGCAATGGTCGCTCCGGCGAGCTTGCTCGTCGCAAGGTCGATGGCGTCGTTGGCGAAGCGGATCTGGCTGCCCGCGGTCTGGTTCCAGGTGATGGGCAGCAGCGGATAATGCATCCAGACCGTCGAGGAGGGGCCGCCGAATTTCAGCGGATCGAGCGTGACGGTCACGGCCTGCATCGATGCCGCTCCGCCCGGGCGCACCCCGATGGTCACGCTGCCGACAGCCTGTTTCGCCGCGATGAAATAGAACTCGTTCGAGGCCGGATTCGCGGCTCCGGGGCGCCCGTTGAGGATCTGGTTCAGGAGAATGGCCAACTGCGGTTGGCGGTGGTAGACCAGATCCTCGGTCGACGAGAACGTGAATTGTCCGGTGCCGGGATCCCAACTGATGCTGTTCGTGGCGAAGCGCACCGGAATCCGGTCCGCGATCGGATACAGGACCGGGGAACTCAGGTCCGTGGTGAAACTCGATCGGGTCAGGGTCGCCGCAAGCACGGGAGCGAGCGATTGGCTTAGGCCGACATTTCCCGCGTTCGCCCTCACCAGCGTGTTTTTTCCCAACGGTGTGAGGGCGACGCCGAAGCCGGCGGGAAGATAGGCCCGGACGGTGCCCCGCGCGCCGGTGGAGCCAAGGGTGAGCGCGCTTCGCGCGTAGGAGACGCCCGCGACGTTTCCGAGGTCCGGCCCCGCTCCGAAATAATTCACGGTCACCGTCTGCGTCACCGCGACATCGCCGCCCGGCTGCACGTGGCCGGTCACCGTCCCGCCAAAGCGATGGTTCGGAAAGCCCGGAATCGTCCCGCCTCCCCCGCCAAGCGCGATCTGCACCTGGGCGATTGTGCCCGGAATCGTCGGCGCCGAAGCCGTCGCCGCGATGGCATTCTGGTCCGGCGAATAGTTCGCCGAAAACAGGCCGAATTTCATGATCCCGGTAAGGACGGGCAAAGGCGGGCAGCTCTCGGCAGGGGTGATGTTCGGCCAGTCGATCCCGTCCGCGTCCCAGGCCCCGATGGTGGCGATGTCCGCGTCGGCGAGTGCCCGTCCCCAGAATCCGACGCTCCCGACGTCGAGGCGTGCCGTCTCGTCGTTGTCATCGGAAAAGAGGGGAACGCGCGAACTGAGGGAATAGCGGCCGTTCAGGGGGGCGGTCGTCCCATTGCCCGCCGTCTGCGGGGTCACCGTGCCGTTGATGTAGGCGCGCAGGATCTGGGTGTTCGTGCCCGCGTTATACTCCGCCCGGAAGGCGAGACGGTACCAGGTGTTGAGCCCAAGCGGATCCGTCGCGGGGCCCGGTGCGTTCGCACCGATAAAGTAGAGCTGCCGGTTGCTATTGAGGAAGATTTCGGCGTCGTCGTCATTGGTCGGCGTGCTTTGCATGAGCGCCGTCCAGCCGGTGATGCTCGGGAAGCGCACGTCCATGACCAGGGTCCAGGAATGGGTCCCGGTCGCGCCGAGGGGACCGTTCGGCCCCACCGAGTTCAGAATGAGCAGGCGCTCGGTCTGCTTCAAGCCGCCGAAGGGTACCGTCGAACTAGCCAGATCCAGCCAGGTGCGGGGCGGATTCGATGGGAGGAACTGCGAGCCCGGTAGCCCGGAAATGGAAAAACCCTGCGTTGCCAGGGACGCCTGGCACGACCATCGCGAGGCCAACGAATCGTCCAGCTGCCACAGCCCCTTCACCGAATTCTGCTCGAAAACGCCCGCGCGTACCGAAACGGTGAGCATGGGAGCGATCAGAACGGCGGCAAAGATGGGATTTCGCGTATTCATACGCAAAAACGTGAGAAAGATGCAGAGGCCAGGGAATCCTAGCTATGAGAAACCTTAATTCATTGGGATCGGGGAATACCGCGCATTAATTGATAATTATCGGTCAAATCTTGAATTCCGGGTGTCCGCCGCCATCCGAACGGAAGGAACAGTCCTCCCTCGGGTGCGCTTCGAGCGCCTGTTTCCAGGTTCTCCCAAGAGAGGGGAGATTTAGGGGATGCTTCCACGCTCGCTCCGCAGCGCTGTGCGCCCCCATCCCAGGCGGACGGGAGCACTTTTCCCGAGGAGTCGACAAGGACGACGACATCCGTCCTGCAGCATCCCTCGAACCCGGAGTGCCTTTAAGAGTGCAGGGGGCGCATGGAACCGAAGACGGGTGTTTCTTCAAGGGGAGGCATGCGGCCGTTCCTCTCCTGCTGGCGGTCAAGGATTCCGTCGTCGGGAATGGGGTGAGGGCGTTTCCGGCTAGAACCGAAGCTTGATCCCGAAGTTCACGAACCAGGTGTCGTCGAGATCCTCGGAGAAGTCCGCGCTCCCCGCGCCATCGAGTTCGAGCTCCTGCGCGAATTGCCAACCACCATCGACAGAACCCCAGACCTTGCCGAAGAGGCGGCGTTCCACGCCGAGGCCCGCGCGGACGCTCGAAAAGTTCAGATCCGCGTTCTTGTCGCCATCCACGCCGCTGATGTTCCAGCCGCCGCCGCTCGGGTAAGCTCGTGCGGCGAGGAGCCAGTCTCGCGTGGGAGCATAGGCGAGTTCGACTCTGGGAACGGTCAGGGCCAGCGACCAATGCGGGTCGGGTTTCCAGATGAACCCGGCTGCCGGAAGTAGTCTCTCGTTGCCGAGGTCCCGGGAATAATAGCCTCCGACGGCCACCGAGAGGGTTTCCGTCCATTGGTAGGAACCCAGCGCCAGGGCGGAGAAGGTGAAGTCATCGCCGCTGATGGAATCGAAATCGGAATAGAGGCCTGGCGAGGCACGGAGCCAGAAATTCCATCGGTCGCTATGGTCGATCCAGAGATTGAGGGGAATCTCGAGGCGATGCAGATCGAGTGAATTGGAAAAGGGCAGGTCGCGTCCCACGAAATCGAGGGTGTTCAGCCGGTAGCGCACGCCTGCCGTCAGTTTCCATTCGTCCTGAAGCGAAAGGGGAGCGAGCAATTCCGCATCGAATTGGCCTTGGGAAAGGTTGCCCTCGCCTTCATCGAAATTCGAGTCCCCGATGACCGAGTATCCAAGGTTGCCGATGGTGTAGTTGGGAATAAACGATGCCTCGACCTTTTCCTCTTGCTGCGCGAGGAGAGTCGTGTGGAGGAGGGCAAGCAAAGCAAGTCCCCAGGCGGGTGAGAAGGGTGGTGAGGTCGGCATGGCTTCTGAAGGTTCAGTCTGGTCGACGTCTCAAAACGCGAATCGTCGAGGAAGGAACCGTTAACGGCAGCCGTTACGCTTCGCAACACGGGAGGGATTCGGCCTTCAATGAGAAAAGCGAGCGGCCCAACCGCGGCGATGGGTATTGTCGCCGCTTGAACGAAGACGTAGGATCACATGGCCCGTAATCCCCTTTCATGACTTCGCCCAAGAGTTCCCGCATCGAATCCCTGGATCAGTTCCGCGGCTACACGGTTGTGGGGATGCTCCTCGTGAACTTCGGCGGCGGTTTCGCGGCGCTGCCGGCGGTCTTGAAACACCACAACACTTACTGCAGCTACGCGGACACGATCATGCCGCAGTTCTTCTTCGCGGTCGGCTTCGCGCTGAGGCTGGTCTTGTTGCGGAACATGGAATCCCTCGGCGCGCCGGCCGCCTACCGGCGCACGCTGCGGCGCATTGCGATGCTCGTTCTTCTTGGCGTTGTCTTCTACAATCTGAACAAGAACTGGCTTGAGGTCGCGGGGTGGCGCGACCCGCGTTTCCGCGAACTCCTTGCCGCGAGTTGGTGGCGGAACTCGTTCCAGACGCTCGTCCACATCGGGGTGACTTGCCTGTGGTTGCTTCCCTTCATCGCAAGGCCGACGCGGATGCGGCTCGCCGTCGCGGCTTTTTCGGGTCTGCTCCATCTTGGGCTATCGGCGTGGTTTTGGTACGGGATGCTTCACGAGAAAAGGGTCATCGACGGCGGTCCCCTCGGTTTCCTGACGTGGACGTTGCCCGTCGTAGCGGGCTCGATCGCCTCTGACTGGGTGCGGAATTCGGGGCCGCGCGGGGCGATCCTCCCACTGGTGGTCTGGGGCTTCGCGGCAATGCTCGGGGGCTATGGTGTCTCGTGTTTCGGCGTCGGGGGCCCGCTGGCGGCGCTGCCTTTTTTCCCGCCGGTGGGGGACGTCGATCTCTGGACGATGAGCCAGAGGGCGGGAAGTCTTTCCTACCTGCTTTTCGCATCCGGTTTCTCGATGGCGGTCTACGCGCTCTTCATCGTGGCGTGTGACGTGGGAAGGTGCCGACTCGCCTTGTTTGCCGTCTTCGGAAAAAACGCGCTGACCGCCTACATCCTTCACGAGCTGATTGGTATCGCTTTTTCCCCGATCCGGCAAAAGGACGCGCCGCTCTGGATCGCGCTGCTTGTGATAGTGGCCTATGTCGCGGTCAACGCGCTCGTGCTCGCCGGGCTCACCCGGCGGAAATGGGTGCTCCGCCTGTAAGTCTCCTCGCCCACCTATTTGCCGTCCGGCCGCACGAATTCCTCGCGGGAGAGAAAGCCGTCGCCGCTGGTGTCGAACCGGGGAAAGCGTTTTGGTGCCTCGTCGGGGTCGGGTTGGCCCTTGAGGAATTCCTCAAGGGTGAGCTTGCCGTCCTTGTCGGCATCGCGGCTGTCGAACATCCTGTTCCGGTCCAGCGGAGGCTTACCGGGCTTCGGCTTCGCCGCCGCCTTCGCCGAGATCTGGGGCTTCGCTTCGGGATGGATCGCGAGGAGGGCACGCAGTTTGGCCACGGTCGCGGATTGCTCGGCGGCCAGGTTCTTTGTTTCCAGAGGATCGGTCTTGTAGTCGTAGAGTTCAAATTCCGCGCTCTCGGCGGCTTCGCCGGGGACTTTCCATTCGACGAGGCGGTAGCGGTCGGTGCGGATGGCGCGCCCGAGGCGCTGGCCCCGGGGATAGACGTGAATGACATGGTCGCGTGTTGTGTGGCCGGGATCGCCCAGGATGGCGGCGAAACTGCGTCCGTCGAGTCCCTCCGGTACGGCCACTCCGGCCCGTTCGCAGAGCGTCGGATAGAGGTCGACGGTCTCGACCAGCGAGGCCGATTTCACCCCCTGTTTCGCGCCGGGAGCCGCGACGAGGAGGGGAATGCGAGCGGCCTGCTCATAGTTCGTGTGCTTGCACCACATGCCGTGGTCGCCGAGATGCCACCCATGATCGCCCCAGAGGACGACGATCGTGTTTTCCGCCAGTCCGAGCCGGTCCAACTCCGCAAGAACGCGGCCGATCTGGGCGTCGGTGTAACTCGTCGCCGCGTAGTAACCGTGGACAAGTTTCCGCTGGAGATCATCGGGAAGCGCGCCGCTCTTCGGGATATCCGAATACTGGCGCAATTCGCCTCCGAACTGTGGGGCGTAACTCGGCGCGCCCTCCGGCACCTCGCGCACTTCGGCCAGCGGAATTGCTTCAGGATCGTAGAGATCCCAGTATTTCTTCGGGGCGATGAACGGGAGGTGCGGCTTGAGGAAACCGACGGCGAGGAAGAACGGCGTCTCCGGCTTCCGCTTCGCGGCCCGGAGGCGCTGGATGGCCTCGTCGGCGATCTTGCCGTCCCCGTAGGCGGAGTCGTCAACATCGGCGGCTTCGGTGGCCGCGCCGCGCGCGCCGTTCTTTCCGTCGCGCAGGTCGCTGGTGCTCGCCTTGAGCAGATATTGCGGCCCCTTTGGTTTCCACGGATCGACGCTCCAGGAGGCGGCGTCCTCGTAATTGCCGTGGCCGACGTGGAGGATCTTTCCGAGCCCTTCCGCGCGATAGCCTTCCTTCATGAAGGCCTGCGTCACCGTCACGGCATCGGGCCGGGACTTGCGGAAGTTCGTCCCGAGATCGTAGATCCCCAGCGACTGTGGATGGAGCCCGGTGAGCAGGGCATTGCGGGACGGCGCGCAGACGGCCTGGTTGCAGTAGGCGCTCGTGAATTGGACCGAACGCGCGGCGAGGGCGTCGATGGCCGGCGTCTTCGCCACGGAATCGCCGTAGCAGCCGAGCAAGGGTTTCAAGTCGTCGATACAGAGGAGCAGCACGTTCGGCTTCTCGGCGGCGCGGGCGGAAACGGGGCCCAGGAAGCAAAGGACGGCGACGAGGAGGGATCGGGGATTCATGCGCTACCGATACGGGATCTCGGGCCTGATGACGAGTCCGGATTTCCGAGTTCCCACTGGTCAGGCGCGCGTGGCGGGAGTAAAAGGGGTAAACGTCTCCCGATTCATGAAAACCCTCCTTTCCGTCCTCCTTCTCCTTCCGCATCTCGCCTTCGCCGAGCCGGAGGGCTACGATCTTGTTCTCGTCGCCGGTCAGTCGAATGCCGTCGGCTTCGATGCGGATCCCGCCGATCTCCCGGCCGATCCGGCGGACGCGAAGGTCCTTTTTTGGTGGAAGACGGGCGACCCTCCACCCGACAAGCACGACTCCACCAGTGCCGCTGTCTGGAGCACCCTGAAAACGCAGCCCAAAGGCGATCCGGCCCCGAAGGATCCCGCGAAGCGCCAGTACGGGAACTTCGCGGGCGAAAACGGCGGCTTCGGCCCCGAGATCGGCTTCGCCCGCCACGTCCTGAAAGTCTCCCCGGAGCGCAAGCTCGCCATCCTCAAGGTTGCCTTCAGTGGCACCAGCATCCCGAAGGACTGGGATCCTGAAAAGCGCGACCAAGCCGAATCCTGCTACGCCGCGCTTGTCGCCGAGTTTGGGAAGGCCGAGGAAGCTGCCCGAGAAAGGAACATCCGCCTCCGCCCCACGGCCCTCCTCTGGATCCAGGGCGAAAGTGACGCCAACCCGGCCAATGCTCCACGCTACGCAGCCGATCTCACCGTCTTCGTCGCCGCCCTTCGGGAGGATCTCAAGGCTCCCGGACTCCTGGCCCTCCTCGCGGTGAACACCCGCTTCGGCAACGGCTCCAATCCCCACATGCCCGCCATCGTCGAAGCCCAGAAGGAAGTCGCCGCCGCCGATCCCCGCGCCCGCTATGTCGACACCGCGGAGGCCCCCATCGCCAATGGCGCCCACTATAGCACCGAGGGCACCCTCCTCGTCGGCCGCCTCTTCGCCGACGCCCTCGAAAAGCTCGGTCTATAACCCCCGCTCCCACGTTTGCCTCGAATCCGGCGGAGAACATCCGAGCTTTGAGTGCATCGCTTGGTTCGGCCTTATCCGCACCACAAATTGAAACACGCGTCTATTGTGATTTCCATTGAGCCGGCGTGGAGATAAACGACTCGATCTCTTTCCAATTGGATCCATCGGTTTCGATAGAAAGTCTTCTCGCGAAAATGGCGTGAAGGAGACTGCGACCGCGTATTCCAGACCATCCGTAGGCTCTCTTTCCGCATACAACCGCGCTGGGATCCCCGGCAAGATGTCTCCGGAGATCGAAAGTCGGAGCTCGACGCGATAGCTCGGCACAGGCGACGGCGTCTGTCTGCCCTTATTCGTCATCCACAGTGTTAGCGTAGCGAAGATGGGCGGGCGAGCCCCGCCAACATTCGCCGTCAAAATGAGAGACCGTGCGAACGTGTCGCTGTTCCGAAAGGAGGGGCGACGAACGTACATGACCTCACAGTGAGGTGACAGGTGAGGTTTCGGAACCGCCGTGCTACGGATCCGTATAGCCCTTGGTGTGGGGGACAGGCGTTAAAACCTCCCGCCTACCCGATGAGGTTCATTTTTCCGGTGGGCTTTCGCGGTGTTCCCGCTGAGTGCCGTTAATCGCCACATTCCTGTCCTCGTCGATTACGACTTCGTCTCCCCTCTCAAGGTCACCAAACTTCTTGCCGTTCAACTGAAAGGCGATCGAGCGGCCACCAGGAATCATTTCGAGTTCTATTTCCACATCATCGGCCAAGGTGATTTCCGCTCGTCCAGATGATTGGGCCGGCTCCCCGGGTTTCAAGTTTGCGCTCGATATGAGTCGTGCTTCGGAGGCGCCTGCCACTAAAATATCGATTCCAAGCGCTTCTCCGGTTGCGATGCCTGTGTCTCCGTTCACTTCGAAGGGGGCGACGGAGAAGGTGGCTGTCTTTCTTTCGCAGCCAACCAGTGCAATGACAAGGGTGCAAAATGCAGCGAGTATCGCTCGATGTTTCATGGCGCGGACTTGGTTCGGTGGTTCGGGTTTTTCAACAGGACTTCAAAGGATACAGGATCCCTGACCGGGGGCGAGGCTTCGACATTTCAGTTGATTTCTCCTAAATGGACGGGTCCGACTTCGGAATGGTAGCCGGTTGGTCGGAACCGCCTTGTTCTGCCTTCTTGGGGGCACTCTCGGTGTAGTGATCAGTGATGTACGCATAGGACTTGCAGAGGGCAATAAATGCCTCCCAAGCCCCGTTGAAAGCCTCTTGGTCTCGGCTGGAAAGAACGACGAAATTGATCGTTTTCTTATCCTTGAAATAGCAGGCGGCTTCAAAATTTCCGAATTTATCTCCAGTAAACTTGTAGACAATCCCTGTTGTCCCAGATTCTGTTTTGATATCTTTGTCCTTCGTCGCTTTGTAGTTCGGGCTGCCCTTCGCGTGAAACTCCGCGAGCACGGCATCCACAGCGTCTTTTGCGGTTTTTACTTTCTCGTCGATCGGCCTCGTTCGCGCATAAGCAACCACTTTGCTTTTCGCCCACGTCGATCCCGTTGGGAAGAAAACGGCAGGGATTCCATTTTTTGCGGCGCTCGAGTTGTCGAGCGCCCAGTTCTTTGGCGCCTTAAGGGAGAACACATGATCCTTCCCGTAGACAATGCCCGCGCCCTCGGGAATCACGTCGGCGGTCGCAAGGGAGGGAACAGCGAGGCAGAGAACGAGAAGGCTACGCATGGGTTTCATCTTTCTTGGCAGAACCGTTTTGATCCGTAAGCAGACACTGGATATCAAAGGAGGAATTGGCAAGGGTAATATCCGGAAGTTTGGGCATGAGTGATTGATAGTGAATGAGTAGTGATTAAAAGAAAGAACAACAAAAAGACCGGAGGACAATAAAAAGACAGGGCAGCTATCGCCTCCGGCGCCGAAGCCCGTCGAACCATCGGTGGCACCGATGAGGTTGTATCCCCTGGAATCGAAAGTGCCCCGGACGTCCGAGGCCAGATTTCCGGCGTGGAGGTTGCCCGCGACGATGCTGTTGTTGACGCTGGATTGGGAATTGGATATGTAGCGGACCGCCCGTCCAATTCCGGAAGGGCTGTTGTTGGCCGCTTCGCCTGATCCCCCGAAGGAAAAATTTCCGGCGACGGTGCAGAAAAGGAGCACGATCGGGCCGGCACTACCGATCGCGCCGCCTTCCCCATTGGGTCCCGCGCCTCCCCCGTGGCCACCGGCGCCGGCGCCAAACGCCGCGTTGTCCAGGAAGGTGCAGTTGGTCATGGTCAAGACTCCGGAGGAACTCACATAGATCGCCCCGCCCGACCCTGTCGCTCCCTGGCCGCCAAAGGTGAGGGTTCCGGAATTGTTTCCGCCGCCGCCTCCGAAGGCGCGGTGGCCGTTTAAGGAGCAGCGTATCAGTTCCGCCAAGGAACCACCGCTCAGCGAAATCGCGCCCCCCCGCGCCACGCCGCCGTTCCCGCCGGGGAAGAGCCCGAGATCACCGCTGACCTTGTTGTTGACGAAGACGCAGTCGGTGATCTTGAGAAGACTAAAATTCTCGCAAAGGACACCTCCGCCTTCCTTCAAGGAGGCGCTGCCGCTCTGGTGGGCTCCATCCTGGATCGTCAGGCCGCTCAGGCTACCGGTTAGGTTCAGGCCCGGCACCTTGGAGCATCTAAAAACGCGCCCGTTAGTGCCTCCGCTGATGGCCAGGGAACGCGCCCCGGACCGCGGATATCGGTGCCGGCCAACACCTCAAGGGGGCCGAGATTACGGTCAAGCGCCAGCGTTCCGGTCAGACCAGGCGCGAATCTGATATACAAAGAAGCGGGAAGGGCAATCCTGTCTGGCCCGTGGCTTGCCTCCAGGATCAGATTCACCCGGGCAACCGCCTCGCGGAGGTTATAATCGTTGATGCCCGCCAAGCCATCGTCGTGATCATGGAGGCTATTGACGACGAGGCGAAAACCCACCAGAGGCTCGACCGCCTCACAGGCGCCGATGTCGCTGCCGTCGCCGCCCGGTGGGTTAGGGTAAAACGGCAGGTCGATCGGGCGCGGGCTGCCGCGCTGGTCGGTGGTCAGCCCCAAGCTGTGGCCCCGATCGACGGCGGGGCTGGTCGAGAGCAGCGCGATGGTGGCGGTGGGTCCGCCGTGGTCTTGCGGTCCAAGCGGGACGAGGTTCGCCGGGATATTGGTCAGGTCACCCGGTCCAGTCAGGAAACCGCCGGCGTCGCCGTCGCAGAGGTTGAAGCCGTTCGAGATCATATTGGAATTGGAGTCTTGAATCGCAACGGAGGGCCCGCCACTGGGAATGGTGTCCCCGAGTGTGAATGAGTCGCCACTTGCCGAGATATTTGAGTCATTTGGGGGTGCGTTCGGATTCACTGGAGGCATGTACTTTTTTTTCTTGGAAAAAGTGCAGCCGAGAACCGAGTGGGCGCGTCCGCTGCCCGAGGAGGCGATTCTCAAACAGGAACCGGTAACCGAGTTCCGCCAGAACGTGGAATTGGAGACGTTGAGGGAAACCGCAACTGCTTCGACGGCGCTTCCCCTGAAAGTGGCTTCGTTATTCTGGAAAAGACAACCCCGGATCGTCGTAGCACCATCTGCAGCGTTGCTTTGAAGAATCTCCACGGCTCCTCCAACAGAAGCCCTGTTTTCGGAAAAGGTGGAGTTTTCGATGTGAGCCCCGGAAAGGCCGACGCTATCGAGACCATAGACATTCCGAGCGCTGGCACTGATTGCTCCTCCATTCGAACCCGTGTTGCCAGTGAAGGTGCTGCAAAAGATGCGAAGGTCGGCCGTCTGATCGACACCAAAGCCATCAAATGCTTCGCTTGCGATCGCCCCACCCGATCCTTGCGCGAGGTTACCACTGAAGGTGCAATGATCGACCTCCAGAACTCCCGGGTAGTTGAGAATAACCCCCATTTCCAGCCGAGTTGTTGAGGAACAGGCAGTTGGTGATCGTAACGGAACTGTCGGTGCAATAGACGCCTGCTCCATTCGCGATAGTCAGGTTCGAAAGATGCACCGTGAGAGTGCTCGATTCATTGTGGATTCTGAAAATTCGGAAATTCTCCACCCCCTCCGCGTTGCTGCGCTGGATGCGTGGCGCAGCAGGACCACCTGGCCCCTCGATGTCCAAGCTCTTGTCTATCACGAGCGAGCCTAGGGTCAGGTTGATCGTCCCGGCGACGGCGAAACGGATGGTGTCCCCATGCGCGGCTGCGGCGATGGTCTCGGTGAGCGACCCCGTCCCGGTTTCAGCGACGGTGGTGACCGTTCGCACTGCTCCGGCTCCCTCGCGCGGTTGGGCGGGAAGCTGCCAGGACCGCATTCGGTAGACCGGCCGGATTCTTTCACGAGGGGCTTATGTTTTTCTTTTTTCTTGGGCGCTGCGAACGATTCTCTGCCCGTCGAAATCATAAGGCCGGGCATCTACGGGAAACTGCTTTCACCGTCATTTGGAACGCAAGTCGGGCGGGGAAGTGATGGCACACCGCCGATGTGGGGGATTCCGACGGGTTGCGCGGGGGGTGGGAATGGCGGTAGTCTGGACGGGTTGAAACTGATCGCCTCCCTACTTCTTGCCGCTGCCTCCGCCGCCCTTGCCGGGGACGGAGCGCCGGATGCCGCGGCGCTGGAGTTCTTCGAGAACAAGGTGCGACCGTTGCTGGCAGAGCATTGCTATCGTTGCCATTCGGCCGGGGCGGAGGCGAAGGGGAAGCTCAAGGCGGGATTTCGGGTCGATTCGCGGGAGGGGTTGATCAGGGGCGGGGATTCCGGTTCCGCGCTCACGCCCGGCGACGCGACGGCGAGCCTGATCGTCGAGGCGGTGGGCTATGGAAACGAGGACATGGCGATGCCGCCGAAAGGCAGGCTGTCGGACGCCCAGATTGCGGCGATCACCGAATGGGTCGCGAGGGGGGCCCCGTGGCCGGGCGGGGATGGGGCGTCGGTCGCAAAGGCCGACGCGGAAGGGGAACCCTACGACTGGGAAAAGTACCGGCGCGCGCATTGGGCATTCCGGCCGATTGTTCGTCCGGATCCTCCCGAGACGACCGATGCCGACTGGGCGCGCACCGCCATCGACCGCTTTGTGGCCGCCGGACTCGAAGCGGCCGGACTCCGACCCAATGTCCCGGCCGACAAGCGCACGCTCCTTCGTCGGGCTTCGCTTGATCTCCTCGGGCTGCCACCGTCCCCGGAACAGGTCGACGCCTTCCTCGCCGATGCCGCGCCGGACGCCTTCGCGCGAGTGGTCGATGTCTTGCTCGCGTCGCCACATTACGGGGAGCACTGGGCGCGGCACTGGCTCGATGTCGCCCGCTACAGCGATGGCTTCGGGGGCTTTGGCGATGGCAACGCGCTGCCGTCGGCGTGGCGCTATCGCGACTGGGTAGTCCGTGCCCTCAACGAGGACATGGGTTACGATGACTTCGTGAGGCGGCAGATCGCGGGGGATTTGCTTGAGAACGATCCCGATCCCGTTGCGACCGGATTCTTCGTCGTCGGTCCGACCTACCAGTCCGACGGCGGCGATCCGGAAGCCAAGGCGCAGGCCGAAGGGGAAACGCTTTCCGATCGTGTCGATACCTTCGCGCGCGCCTTTCTTGGGCTCACGGCGGCCTGTGCCCGGTGCCACCATCACAAATTCGATCCCATCGCGACCGAAGACTACTACGCGCTGGCCGGGATTTTCCGGAACACGGGCAACCACGAATTCCCGATCGCTCCCCGGGAGGAAGTCGAGGCCTACGACGCGGGGCAGAAGGCGATCCAGGATCAGAACGGGCGGATCAACGCGTTCCTGGATGAGGCTTCGAAACGGTTCGCGGTCGAGCGGAAGGACGTCGAGAGATCGCTGGAAGAAAAGGCGAAGGCGGAGCTGGCCGAAATGCGCGCTGAGCTCGAGCGACGGAAGCAGGCGGCACCGCCGAAATTCGCGATCGCGCACACGCTGCGGGATTCCGGAAGCGCCGATATGCCAGTCGCCTTGCGCGGGGACCTCCGGAAGCAGGGCGAAGTCGTGCCGCGGCGGTTTCTGGAGATCCTCGCCGGTTCCGAGCAGAAGCCGTACTCGCAGGGAAGCGGTCGCCTTGAACTCGCCCGCGCCGTTGTCGCACCCGACAATCCGCTCACGGCGCGCGTGATCGTGAACCGGGTCTGGGCCTGGCACTTCGGCGAGGGCCTCGTGCGCACGCCAAGCAACTTCGGCGTCCTCGGCGAAACGCCGACGCATCCGGAACTGCTCGACTGGCTTGCCGCGGACTTCATCGAATCAGGCTGGTCGCTCAAGCGCCTTCACCGGCAGATTCTTCTTTCCGCGACGTGGCAGATGAGTAGCGGCTACGATGCGGGGAAATTCGCGCGCGACGGCGACAACCGGCTTCTGTGGCGTATGAATCCGCGCAAGCTCGAAGTGGAGCCCTGGCGCGACACCCTGCTCGCGGTGACCGGAGAACTCGACCCCACGCTCGGTGGACCGCCCGCAGGAGAGATCCTTGGGAGCAAGCGTCGCACTCTCTATGCGACGATCAGCCGCACTGGCGATCGCTTCGACTCGGACGAGTTTCTGCGGCTCTTCGATTTTCCGGCCGCTGTTTCCACGAGCGAGAAACGGGTGACGAGCACGGTGCCGCAGCAGTATCTTTTCATGATGAACAGCCGCTTTATGAACGAGCGCGCGCGCGTGTTCGGCGACCAGCTTCGTGTGCTCAAGGAGCCGCTTTACCAAGTGATTGCCACCGCCTACGAGCGTCTCTATTCCCGTCTCCCCGAGACGGAGGAAATCGATCTTGCCGTCGAGTGGCTTGGCGGGAATCCGACGCCGGAAGCCTGGCATCAGTACGCGCAGGTTCTCCTCAGCGCCCACGAACTCATTCAAATTCCGTAATTCATCGCCATGCAATTCCTCGAACATGAACTCGCCTACCGCCGCGCGACCGCGCGCCAGTTCACGCGTCGCGAGGCCTTGTTGAAGATGGGCGCTGGGATCGGCGGCATCGGACTGGCGAGCATGCTGGGGACGGCGCAGGCCGCGGGAGCATCGCCGCTCGCTCCGAAACGCCCGCATTTCGCCCCGCGCGCCAAACGCCTCATCCAGCTCTTCATGCCCGGTGGGCCGTCACAGGTCGATACCTTCGACTACAAGCCGGCGATCGCGCAACACGCGGGCGAGCGTCCGGCCTGCGTGGATCGCAAATCGCTGCGCAACACGAAGATGGGCCTCATGCCATCGCCCTTTGGCTTCCAGCAGTATGGCCAATGCGGGAAGTGGGTCAGTGATATTTTTCCGGAGACCGCACAATGCGTCGACGACATCTGTTTCGTGCATTCCATGCACACCGACATCCCGGAGCACGCGGGCGGCATCCTCATGACCAACGTCGGTGCCCTGCAGCCGAACCGTCCGAGTCTCGGCGCATGGCTGACGTACGGACTCGGGGCGGAGACCGAGAACCTGCCCGGCTTCGTCGCCCTGTCGCCGCGCGCCCAGCCGCGGGGCGGGCTGGCCAACTGGGGCAATGCCTTCCTTCCCGGCGCCTACGCGGGGGCCTACGTGAACATTGAGAAAATGACGCCGGACGCAGTCATCCGCGACTTGAAGAATACAGGGCTTTCCCGGGCCGAGCAGCGGAAGCAGGCCGACTTGCTGGCGAAGATCAACCGGCTCCACCTCCAGCGCCTTGAGCGGGACCAGAACCTCGAGGCCGGCATCCAGGCGATGGAAATGGCCTTCCGCATGCAATTCTCGGTGCCGGAAGTCTTCGACGTCTCGAGGGAGAGCGAGGAGACGCGCAAGCTTTATGGCGAGAGCGAATTCGCGAAAGGCTGCCTCATCGCCCGGCGCCTGATCGAGGACGGGGTGCGGGTCGTTCAGCTCTCGCATTCCATCGACGGCTACGATATCGCCTGGGATACCGGCCACGGCGATATCGTCGGCGGCCACGCGAAGCTGGCCCAAGCCTGTGACCAGGGAATCGCCGCGCTCTTGAAGGATCTCAAGGGCCGCGGTCTGCTTGAGGAAACGCTCGTCGTCTGGGGCGGCGAGTTCGGCCGCGCGCCGACATCCGAGGGAGCCAAGGGCCGCGACCACGACCACTACGGCTACACCATCTGGATGGCAGGGGGCGGGGTGAAGCCGGGATTCAGTTACGGGGCCACCGACGAGTTCGGGCTCAGTGCGGTCGAGAAGCGCGTCCACGTCCACGATTTGAACGCGACCATCCTTCACCTCATGGGGCTCGACCACGAGAAGCTAACCTACCGCTACTCCGGGCGCGACTACCGCCTGACCGATGTCCACGGTCATGTCGTGCGGGATGTGATCGCGTAGCCCTCGCGATCACGGATTCGTCGGGAGATATTCCTCACGGCTCAGGAAACCGTCGCCATTCTTGTCGCGTTGCGAGAACCATCTGTCGGCGTCGGCGGGAGAGCGGCCTTTGCTGAACTCGGCTTTGCCGAGGCGGTCATCCTTGTTGATGTCGAGATTCCCGAAAGCAGTCGCGCGGTCGCCCTTCTTGGAGGTGGGCAGTTTTTCCATGAGGTCGGGCAGCGGGAGGTAGTCGAAATCGAGGATCATTTTCTCGGCGAGAGCGCTGCGAAGTCCGCGTTCGATGTCGGCCCATTCGCGTGTGCCGCTAAGGTTTGCGAGTTCGGAGGGGTCGCTCTCGAGATCGTAAAGTTCGTAGACGGGACGCGGGGTGGTGAAATAGGTGGCGACCAAACCGGGGGCGAGCGTGCCCATTTCGAGGGCATCCCGCATTTCCCGCCAGGCCGCTCCGCCAGAGGAATCGACGGGCGAGTAAGGGAGCCATGGCGTGCAGTTGTAGATGAATTTATAGCGGTCGCTCCGCACGGCACGCCCGAGATCGTAGCCGCTGCTGCTCATGCCGACCTGCACGGGTGCGGAGCCGTGCGGCCCGCGTTCGATAAAGACGTGTTCGCGAGCCTCGAACGCCTCGCCGAGGAGGAGGGGGAGGAAGTTCACGCCGCTCATGCGCGGAGGCGCCTCGACGCCGGCCGCCGCGAGCATGGTGGGGGCGAAATCCTCGCCGCTGAGCAGGGCGCGTGACTCGCTTCCGGGCTTGATGAAGCCGGGCCATCGGATGACGGCGGGCACGTTCGAGCCGGGATCATAAAGCGAGCCTTTCCCGTGCGGAAGGGCTGCGCCATTGTCGCCGATGAAAGCGATAAGGGTCGACTCAAGGAGACCGCGTTTTTCGAGAAGCGCGATGACCTCGCCGACGCGGCTGTCGACACGGTTCACCTCGGCGCAGTAATCGGCGAGCTGTTCGCGCATACCGGGCAGATCGGGCCAACAGGCGGGGAGCTTCAAGGAAGCGGGGTCGGGCCGGAAGGCGGCGGGCGCGTCCCAGACATGGTGCGGGTCGCTGTAGTTCGCCCATAGGAAGAATGGTTTGTCGGCGGGCTTCCGGTCGAGGAATTCCTTGACCAGCGATGCGACCTGACCATCCCCGCCGTTCTTCAGGAAATCGACGCGTTCGGCGAAGGTGCGCAGGGCGTGCTTGGTCAGCAGTCCGGCCATCGCGGTGCCGCCTTTTCCGGTCGAGCCATCGAGGTGGAACGAGCGCCCGCAGATGCCGGTGAAATACCCGCCTTGAGCGCGGAGCACTTCAGGCAGCGTGATCTCGTCGCGCGCGAGGGGGGAGGAGAAGCGGGTGATCCGTGCCGCCACCGGCGAGCGACCGGTCATAAAAGCGGCTCGCGAGGGAACGCATTGCGGCGCGGCGGTGAAGAAGCGGTGGAGTTTCATCCCTTCCGCCGCGAGCCGGTCGACGAACGGCGTCTTCACGTTCGGGTCCCCGTAGCAACTCAGGAACGGATAGCTGTGGTCGTCGCTGAGGAGAAAGAGGATGTTCGGCTTCTCCGCCGCGCCGAGGGGGCAGAGGATGGCGATCCAGAAGCTTAGCGAGAGGAACCGGGGGAAGTTTGGCATACGAGGATTCCGCACCCGAATGCGGGATTCGGACAGCAAATTCCTCCGGCGGTTCGCGCGCTATTCCTCCAGCACGCGGTAGTATCTCGCGGGCGTCCCGGGCGGGATCGAGGCATCCTCGTAGGCGGTTGTGTCCCCGGTGGCGCCGCCGATGGGCCAGCCATCGACGAGTTCATTCGTCCAGTCGGAGAGGTCAACGGAAGATTCCACACGATAAGTGCGTCCCACGCCCGAACGCCAGGTGATCAGCGCTCCGGAGGCGGGCGTTGGATAGGTGATGGAGAGGATGCGGAAATCGTCGGCCGCGCCCGGCGTGACGGTGAGGGTGGGGGCGAAGGCGGGATTGGTGCCTTCCTTGCTATGGAAGGTAAGGTTCGAGTTGCCTTGGGTGGTGGTGGGGCTTCCCTGGCCGAGGCTCCAGCCGGTGCGGGTAATGATGAAGGTCACGAGTCCGTCGGTATCGGCGTTGAGGAAGTCGACGAGGGTTTGTCCCTCGAGCGCCATGGCGAGAATCCCGGCGCTCTGGACGTCGGTGACATTGAAGGAGCCGAGGAGGGTGGCCTCGCCGCCGTCGGTGGTAGAGGTACCCTCGCGGACCGCGTTGCCGGCTCCCGCGCCGGAGACGATGTTGGCCGGGGCGTTGTTCCAGGTCAACGCGGTCTCGGCCCAGTCCTCGCCGAGGAAGCCGTTGCCGGCAGTCGCGCCGTCGTTGAGACCATAAATGGCGAGGGTGAAGTTCTGCGCGTTGGGCACGGCGGCGGCTCCGGAGCCTCCCCCATTGTTAAGGGCGACGGTGAGGTCGAGTTTCGCGGCTGCGGCGGGTTTCTGAAGAGAGGCGGTGTCGAAGCGGAGGTAGATCTTCCGGTTCGTGGTCGCGGTGTTGTTGCCGCCGTACTTCACGACAATCGCGGTCTGGGTGCTCAAGTTCGAGTCGGGCACGCCGAACTGGATGTAGGTGTCGGCGCCATTGGTGCCGGAGGCGGTGGTGAGGACGACGGGATCCTGGGCGCGGAGAAGAGGGGCGGTGGAGGTGAGGGCGAGGAGCGAGGCGGAAACGACGTGGCGATGCATGGACGGGGGGATGGAGAGGGTTCGGGGATGGAGGGGAATTCTAGCGGCGCCGCCTGAAGGCGAGGAGCGAGGCCCCGGCGGCGAGAAGGAGGGTCGAGCCGGGTTCGGGAACCAGCTCAAGGGTCAGGCTGGGCGCGCCGCTGGCGGCTTCCCGGGAGGAAAACGCGAGGTTGGAGTTTCCCTGGGTTGGAGTCGGCGTCCCGCCGCCGGAGGTCCAGCCGGTGCGGGTAATGATGAACGTCACCTGCCCGTCGGTGTCCAGGTTGAGGAAATCAACGAGACTGCTGCCGCTTGAGGCAAGCACCACGGATCCAGCGGTATCGGTGGCCGTGACGTTGAACACCGCGAGCAGGGCCGCTTCGCCGCCGTTCGCTGTTCCCGTCCCCGTGCGCACCGCGTTGCCAGCACCCGCGCCCGAGACGATGTTGGCCGGGCCGTTATTCCAGTTGATTGCCGTCTCGTCCCAGTCTTCTCCGAGGAAACCGCCGCCGGCGGTCGATCCGTCGTTCAGTCCGTAAAGGGCGAGGGTGAAGTTCTGGGGCGTCGTATTGGTGCTCCCCCCATTATTCAGGGCCACGGTGAGGTCGAGCTGGGCGGATGTGACGGCGGATCCAAGACTCGACACATCGAAACGAAGGTAAATCTTCCGGTTCGTCGTTCCGGTGTCGTTGCCGCCGTACTTCGTCACCACCGAAGTCTGGGTGCCGAAATTCGATGTTGCCGCACCAAACTGGACATAGGAATCCGCACCCATGGTGCCCGTGGCAGTGGTGATGATGGTGGTCGCGCCGGCACCGAGGGGGAAGGTGCCGAGGATGAGGAAAATCGGGATTTTAGGGAGCATGGCGGGGGGGAAATTCCTTTTTTTAGGAAATTGTTGGATGTTGGTCAACAGGTTCCGAACGCGAGGCGCCTACCCCAGAAAGGGTATCCCTCAGGGCGAGACCGAGGGCCGCGACGGCGCGATCGATCTCCCCGAGGGTGGCGCATAGAGGGAGCATGAGGACGAGGGTGTCCCGCACCGGGCGGGTGAGAAGGCCATGGCGGCGGGCCGCCTGGCAGACGCGGGCCCCGGTCTGTTCCTCCCCGGGGAAAGGCTCGCCGCTGGCGGCGTCGCGGACGAGGTCGATGCCGGCGATGAAGCCGCATTGGCGTATGGCTCCGACATGTGTCGGATGGGCCTCCCGCAGGGCGGCGAGACGCTCGGTGAGGCGGGCGATCTTCGGCGGGAGCGTGGCGAGGGTGTGCTCCTCCTCGAAGAGCCGGAGGCTGGCCAAGGCGGCGGCGCAGGCGAGGGGATTCCCGCAATAGCTGTGGCCATGGAAGAAAGTCTTCATCTCCGCGTAATCGCCGAGAAAGGCTTCGAAGACGCGCTCGGTCGTGAGCGTCGCGCCGAGCGGGAGGTAGCCGCCGGTGAGGCCTTTCGCCAGGGCCATCAAGTCGGGAACGACGTCCTCGTGCTCGCAGGCGAACATTTTCCCCGTCCTTCCGAAACCGGTCATCACCTCGTCGGCGACGAGGAAAACCTCATGCCGGTCACACCAGTCGCGCAGTTCCCGCAGCATCCCGCGGGGCCACGTCCGCATCCCGGCCGCGCCTTGGATGAGCGGTTCGATGACGACGGCGGCGAGGCGCTTCGGGTCGAGGTCATTGAGCCCGCCCGCCTCCGCGACGTGGTGGGTCCGGTGCCCGAACCGCGCGAAGCGGGCGTGGAAGACATCGATTCCGCCGAGGCTGGCCGCGCCGAGGGTGTCGCCGTGATACGCCAGGTCGAAGGCGGCGAACTCGCAGCGTTCCGGTTTCCCCGCATGCTGCCAGAACTGGAGGGCCATTTTCAGCGCGCACTCGATGGCGGTCGAGCCATCGTCGGAGTAGAAGACGCGGGTGAGCGTGTCGGGCGGAAAAAGACCCGTCAGCCGCGCGGCCAATTCGGCGGCGGGCCCGTTCGTGAGGCCCAGAAACGAGGCGTGGGCAATCTTTCCGAGTTGCTCGGTGATGGCGGCGTTGAGTGCGGGATGGTTGTGGCCGTGGATGTTCGTCCAGATCGAGGAATTTCCGTCGAGGTAGCCGATCCCATCCGCATCGTAGAGCATCGCTCCTTCGCCGCGCGCGATGACGAGCGGCTCGTGCCCCTCCGCGCACCAATCACGCATCTGGGTGAAGGGATGCCAGACGTGGCGCTTGTCGGCGGCGAGGATCTCGTCAGGGCGCATCGTCGTTCTCCGGCGGCGTCTCCGCGGCTTCCGCCTCCATGTCCTCGATCGTCTTGTCGATGCCCTCGACTTCCTTCCACTGGCCGCGGCGGCGCTGGTACTTGCGGAAGAGGACATCGCGGATCATCCGCCACTCCTCGAGGGTGATCGGGGAATGCTCGTACCACTCGGGATCGGTCTTGAGGGTGGAGAGGAGCTTCCACTCGCTGCCGAAATGCTCCGCGCGGAAATAGCGGACGTTCCCGTCCTCGGTGCGTTCGCGCCATTCGTGTCGTTTCATGGATTTGAGTTTGGGGGCAATCGCGGCTAGTGGTGCGCTCGCCATTTACCGACGTTCAGCCCACCGCACCTTTGTCCTTGAGAGCCATATTGCAAAAAGACGCTGTGAAAATCGGCATTTATTTCCTCGTCGTCCTGGCACTGGGAGCGATGCTGGCACCGATCCTCTACAACCTCGGCAAGGCGGTGGCAGGTTTTCGGATCGTCGATCCGAAGAGCGAAGGCTTGGGGGGCTATCTGCATAAAGTGCTCGCCAGCAGTGGGTTCAACCGATACTTCAGCCGTTCGATCCAGATCGCGGCACTCGTTTGCCTCTGGCCCTTGCTGCGCTCGCTGAAGGTGCGCCGGGGTGATTTGGGCTTGGAGCGTAATCCCGCCCGGTTCTCCCATTTCGGGATCGGTTTTGCCATCGCCGCCGTCTTTCTGCTCGCCATGGGCGCCAGTTATGTGGCGCTCGATTACTTCCGCTCCGAGGTCACGCTGAATGCCGGGAGGTTCGCGAGCGTGGTGACCAGCGCTCTCGCGGCCGGGGCCGTCGAGGAATTCTTCTTTCGCGGTATTTTGCTCGGGATTGTCCTTCGCACCGCCAGACCGTTCTCCGCCCTCCTTTTTGTCTCGGCCTTTTTCTCCCTCGTCCATTTCCTCAAACCGCCGGTCGGGCTCGAGGTCGCCAATCCGCAAATGGGCACCGGATTCTGGATGGTCGGCCAGATTTTCGCGCAGTTCGGGAATCCGATCTTCATCGCGGCGGAGTTCACGACGCTCTTCGCGGTCGGTTGGATCCTTGGGATGGCTCGGCTGCGGACGCGCTCGCTCTGGCTCCCCTTCGGCCTCCACGCCGGTTGGATCTTCAGTCTGAAGCTTTATACCGAACTCACGAAACTCACACCTAGGCTCCGGCGCGGCGAATTCCTCCCCTGGGTCGGCACGGATCTGAAGGTCGGGATCGTCCCGCTCGTGGTGGTCGCGCTCACGGGTGTCGTCGCCTTTTTCCTTGTCCGGAAGACGGCCAAGAAAACCTAGCCATGGAAGGAGGCGCGGTGCGACGGCGATTGGCGGCGCTTGGACGAGGGGCGCTCGACTTGCTTTACCCGCCGCTCTGCGTTCTCTGCGATGCCGATACTGCGAGCGGGGAGCTGGTCTGCGGGTCCTGTTGGGCCACGAACCACCCGGTGCGTCCGCCCTCATGCGCGATCTGTGGCGAGCCCTACGACGCGCAGATCGAGGGCCTTTTCCGCTGCGCGAACTGCGGGGACCGCGCGTTCGACTTCGAGTTCGCGACCGCCGGCTGGCTCTTCACCGGCGCGGTGCGCCAGTTGGTTCATCGTTTCAAATACCAGCGCCAGCTCTATCTTCGGCGTTCCTTGGCGGAACTTTTCCGCGGTGGCCTCGAGAATGAACGGATCGACCTCTCCGAGCCCTGGGTCTTCGTCCCGGTTCCGCTCCACGCGCGGAAGTTGCGCGAGCGGGGCTTCAACCAGGCCGAGGAAATCGCCCGTCTCGCCGGGGAGCCTTTCCGAATTCCCGTCGTTCCGGCCTTGCGGCGAACCCGCTACACCGAAAGTCAGGCCGGGCTTACCCGGGCCCAACGGCTGCTCAATCTCGACGGCGCCTTCGCCCTGCGCCGACCCGCGGGGCGGACGAGGAAGGAACTCGCCGATCGGCAAATCCTGCTTGTCGACGACGTCTTCACGACCGGTTCCACGGTGCAGGAATGCGCGCGAGTGCTTAAAACCGAGGGAGGAGTGAAGAAGGTGATTGTCGTGACGGTGGCGCGGGGTTAGGATGACGGCCCGAAATTCCATTGATTCCCGAACATGCCGATCTTCAACAAGCCGACCTTCAAGGGCGACACCGACCGTCGCCGCGACATGCCGGAGGGATTGTGGCACAAGTGCCCGTCCTGCGGCGAGGTCATCCACGAGCTCGAACTCCAGCAGAACCTGCGCGTCTGTCCCAAGTGCGGGCATCATTTCACGCTCAACGCGTCGGAGCGCCTCGATTCCGTGTGCGATTCCGGATCGTTCCGCGAGATCGACGCCGCCCTCGAGTCCGTGGACGCGCTCGACTTCCAGTCCTATCGGGAGAAGGTCGAGAAATACCAGAAGATCACCGGCCTGTGTGACGCCGTTGTCACCGGCCACGCTACCATCGCCCGGCACCCCGCGGTGCTTGCCGTGATGGACTTCCGCTTCCTTGGCGCGAGCATGGGTTCGGTGGTCGGCGAGAAGATCACCCGTGCCATCGAGGCTGCGACCGCCAGCCGCTCGGCCGTCATTATTTTCTCCGCCTCCGGGGGCGCGCGCATGCACGAGGGCATCCTCAGCCTCATGCAGATGGCGAAGACGAGCGGTGCCCTTGCCCTTCACAGCCAGCAGGGCCTCCCTTTCATCTCCGTGCTCACCCATCCGACGACCGGAGGCGTCACGGCGAGCTTCGCCACGCTCGGCGATGTCATCGTGGCCGAGCCTGGCTGCATGATCGGCTTCGCCGGTCCGCGCGTGGTAAAGGAAACCACCCACCAGGATTTGCCGCCCGGCTTCCAGACGGCGGAATTTATGATGAAACACGGGCTCGTGGATATGATCGTCGAGCGCAAGGACATGCGCGAGCGACTCGGAGCTTTGCTCGGCTACATGCTCGCCACGCCCACGAAAAAACGATGAAGAGTATGACCGGATTCGGCCGAGGCGAGGCCACCACCGGGGGGCTGCTCGTAAGGGTCGAGGCCACCTCCGTGAATCGCAAGCAGACCGACATCGTCGTCGGTCTCCCGCGGGACCTGAACGAACTCGAGGCCCGCGTGCGGGAGATCGTCCATGCCGCCGTCTCCCGCGGTCGAATCAACGTCTTCATTTCCTGCCAGCCGACGGGTGGCAGCGGAACGAGCGTCCTCTCGGTCAACGAGGTGCTCGCCACGCAGTATCACGACGCGATCACGAAACTGAATCGCCAACTCGGCACCGCCGTCTCGCTGGAAGCCGGCGACCTCCTTCGCGCACCGGGTGTTTTCGGGCTCTCCGAGATCGCCGTCACGCCCGAAATCGTTTGGCCGGCCTTGGAGAAGGCACTCGGCAAGGCGCTTGCCGCCATGGTCAAGGAGAGGGCCCGCGAGGGAGCCCAACTCCGGGCCGACCTTGGGGCCCGCGGCACCGCCCTCATGCACGAGGTCGCCGCCATCACGAAGCTTGCCCCCGAAGTCGTCCGCAACTACCGCGCCGCGCTCGGCAAACGCCTTGCCGAAGCCGGCCTCCCCGTCGATCTCGCCGACGAACGCCTTGTCCGCGAGATCGCCCTTTACGCGGATCGCAGCGACCTCAGCGAGGAACTGACCCGTCTGGGTATCCACTTCAGGCAATTCCAGAAATACGTGAAGAGCCGCGAACCCGTCGGCCGCGCCATGGATTTCCTTTGTCAGGAACTCAATCGCGAGCTGAACACCATCGGCTCCAAGGCCAACAACGCCGCCATCGCCCAGCATGTCGTGAACGCCAAGTCCGAGCTGGAAAAAATCCGCGAGCAGGTGCAGAACGTCGAGTGAGGAGTGCCCGATGGACAAGGAATCCATTCCCCAGCCCGGCGAACGCCTCGGTTTGCTTTGCGTCGTTTCCGGCCCCTCCGGCGCGGGGAAGACCACGCTCTGCCGCCGACTCGGCGATGCCGATCCCCGAATGACCCACAGTGTGTCCTGCACGACCCGTCCGCTCCGCGAAGGCGAGATCGACGGGCGAGACTACCATTTTCTCGACGAGGCGGAGTTCGAGCGGCGGATCGCGGGCGGAGACTTCCTTGAGTATGCGCGCGTTCACGGCCGGCTTTACGGCACCCTCCTCTCCTCCGTCACCGCTCTCCTCCTGGCGGGTGAGGATGTGGTGATGGACCTCGACGTGCAGGGGGCCGGACAAATCCGCGCCCACACCGATCCGCTCATCCGCCGCTGTGCCTTCGATGTCTTCGTCATGCCGCCTGATCCCGACGCGCTCCGTGCCCGGCTCTCCGCCCGCGGCACCGAATCCGACCCCGAACGGGAACTCCGCCTTCACAACGCCCTCGGGGAAATGCGTCACTGGCCGCAATACGACTACCTCCTCCTCTCCGGCGACCGCGAGGCCGACTTCGCCCGCTTTTCCAGCATCATCGAGGCCGAGCGCCTGCGCGTGTGCCGGATGAAGCCGTAGAAGGCTGCGTTGTGAGTCGATAGGTTCTTCGCGAGGGGGGCATTTTCTTCCTTTCGACTCCTATCGCTTTGTTCCGAAGTTGCGCGGAAGCAGCCTGCCGCAGGTCCCGGCGGAGTTACAAAACGGGCCGAACTTTACCATCGCCCGTGGCCGCGCCCGGCGCGAGACTGAGGGCATGCAAAACAACCCCGACAACAAGGTTTCGCTCGGCTGCGGCACCCTCATCCTCATCGCCCTCATCGTCGCGATCTTCTCCAACGGCGGCACGAAGAGCCAGCTCGAGCGACTTGAGGCGCGACTCGGAGCGATCGAAGGCCAGCTCCAACGGATCGAAAACAAACTCGCGACATTCCCGGCACCCGCGGTGGAGGCCCCGGTCGCTGAGTGACGGTTAGGGGGAAAAACCGGGCTACGGACTTATCGCGCCGCGAGGGCGGGGGAGCCGGGACTGAATTCCGCCCGTCTTTCCGATGCGAGGGTGACGTCAATAACCGGGAGTCCGCCCATTCCTCTCGCTGGGCTAACTCGGACCTGCTCCCTTTACTGTGAGTCAGGTTGCAGGGCGAGTCGGAATCCCAGGTAGTGTTGGTGATTGTAAGGGTAGTTACTGTCGCGCGCAGCCGAGCGGCAGGCATTTGCATCGCTGTTCCAACACCCGCCCCGGAGGACCCGTGTCGGGATCGGGCCATTGACGTAGGTTTCCGGATCAAACTTTTCGCCTTCCTTGTAACTTTCGAGATACAGATCCTGGCACCACTCCTTGACATTCCCGTGCATGTCATGCAGGCCCCACGCGTTAGCCGGTTTCAGCCCGACCTCGTGGGTCTTCCCCCCTGCGTTCTGTGTGTACCACCCCGCTTGGTTCAAGGCCTCGACCCGATGCATCGGCTGAATGCCGCCCTGACCAAATTCCACATAGTCCCCTGTGCAATACGCGGTGGTCGTCCCTGCGCGGCATGCGTATTCCCATTGCGCCTCACTCGGGAGGTCATAGCGCCAGCCCTTTGGTGCCCGAGCCGCTATCTTCCCGA
>JAHEDC010000660.1 GCA_024641425.1 Verrucomicrobiales bacterium
TTCCTCCAGTCGCCAGATTACCACTTACTTCCGCCGACGCTTTCACGTGGAAGCGCCCGCGTCCGTCGCTTCGCTGACCGCCGCCCTGCTCGTCGACGATGGCGCGGTCGTGTATCTCAACGGCACCGAGGTTCTCCGTAGCAACCTGCCTTCGGGAACGATCGGCTACACGACCCGTGCCGTGAACGCCATCGGTGGCACCGACGAGGATACCTATTTCGAATGGGTGTTGGATCCCGCGCCGCTCGTCGCGGGTGAGAATATCCTCGCCGTCGAGGTGCACCAGCAGTCGTCCACGAGTTCCGATCTCGGTTTCGACCTCACGTTGCGCGGCGACACTCTTTCCCAGCCCCCCGGGACGAGTGTGCTGTGGGAAAAGGTCTCCGGTCCGGGCAATGCCGACTTCGCCGATGCGGGTGATCCGGGAACCGGCGTGACTTTCGACCAGGCAGGAGCGTACGTGCTGCGTCTCAGCGCTGGCAGTGCTTCCGACGAGCTGACCGTGCTGGTCGATCCCGTTCTGACGTATGCCGGCTGGGCCGCGACCTTCCCGGCCCTCGGGGGGGCGGCAGGGGATCTGCTCGGCGATCCCGACGGGGACGGGCAGGTGAATCTGCTCGAATTCGCAACCGTCACCGATCCCACGGCCACGGAGGACAGCGCTTTGCCCGTCCTCGAGCGTGATCCCACCGCGCCGCGTGAGCTGCTTTTCACTTACCGACGCCTGAAGGCCCTCGACCCCGCGCACGCCTCTGGAGCAACCGGCGATGGGTACTCGCTCTACGGCATCCGCTATCGTGTCGAGGCCTGCGCCGATCTTGGGATCTGGCAGCCCGCTTCCACCGTGCTCGCTCTCGTGCCGGAGGGAACGCCGCTCGACAACGGCGACGGTTCCGAAACCGTGACCGTCCGCCTCGTCCCGCCGCCCGGCAATGACGCCCGCTGGTTCGCGCGCCTTGGCGTGAGCGTGGTGCCGTAAGCGGATCGGCTCTTCGATTTTTCGGAAAACAGGCTAACCTTTTCCGGAATCCGGCATTTGCCGGTGCTCCTTCCCATGCACCCCGAGGAACATGAAAGCCAGATCGTTGCCCTGCTGACCGACATCCAGTCGGCCCTGCGGCTCTACGTCCAGGCCCTGATGCCGGGCGACCCGTCCGCGAAGGATGTGGCCCAGCACGCGAACGCGACGCTGTGGAGGAAGCGGGACGACTTCGAGGTGGGAACGAATTTCAAGGCCTGGGCCTTCAGTGTCGCGCGCTACGAGGTGCTCAATTACCGCAAACAGCAGGCCCGGGACGCGCGGCTTGTCTTCAGCGGGGAACTGGAAACCCGCTTCGCCGAGGAACTGCCCGCGCACAGCGAAGAGGTCGAGCGCCGCCATGCCGCTCTCCAGCTCTGCCTCGGCAAACTCCGCGACAAGGATCGCGATCTCCTCCTCCACCGTTACGCGAAGGCGGGGACGCTCGCCGACTTCGCCCGGCGCAGGGGACGGAGCGTGGGAGGCCTCAAGGTTTCGCTCCACCGGCTGCGCAACCTGCTGCTCGGGTGCATCGAGAAACAAATCGCCAACCAGGAGGCCGGAGCATGACCCCCCGCGAACGCGGCGCGCTCCTCGACGCCTTGCTCGAGGACGCTATCTCCGAGGCCGACTTCCTCCGGCTGGAGGCCGAACTGCACGTCGATGCGGGGGCGCGGAAGGAATATTACGACCGGCTCGCCTTGTCGGCCGCGCTGGAGAGCGAAGCGGTGGCAACAGCGAGAACGTTCCCGTCGCTTCCCGATTCTGGCCGGTGGCGCGTTCCGGTGCTCGTCCGGCTCGCGGCGGCGCTCGTCCTTTTGCTGGGCGTCGGTGCGCTGTTCCTGAAATCGCGTCCGCAGCGTGAGCTCGCGACCGACCCGGAAGAACCGCGTGCGAGCGGTTTCGCGGTGCTCGCCTCGCAGGCGGATGCCGTCTGGAACGACACGTCGCTTGCCGATGGCGCCCTTCTTCCGTCGGGGCCGCTCCAGCTCGTTTCCGGCCTCGTGCAGGTGGAACTGTTCAGCGGTGTCACGGCGGTCATCGAGGGAGCGGCAACCTTCGAGATCGTCTCGCCCATGGAAATGATCCTGACCCGGGGCAAGCTTCGTGCCCACGTCCCGGAACCCGCCCATGGCTTCCGCGTCCAGACCGCCGACGGCGAGATCGTCGATCTCGGCACGGAATTCGCGCTCGATGTCTCCGCTGCCCGCTCCGAAATGCACGTGCTCGACGGCGAGGTCGAGTGGCATCCCCGTGCCAAGGCGATGCGTCGGATGGAGAAAGGCGAGGCCGTCCGGTGGGGCGATGCCGGTGTCGGCGCGGAGATCGAGGCCGATCCGGACGGCTTTGTGGGTGTGGCGGAAATGGGCGCATCGCTGGCGTCCTCCCGAAAGGCGCGACGGGCGGCGTGGGTGGAATTCAGCGACACCTTGGCGCGCGATTCCCGGTTGATTGCCTACTATCGGATGGGAACTTCCGATTCCTGGAGCCGCCGCCTTGTCAACGAGGCGGCGGCGACGCCCGACACCGCCCTCGATGGCGCCATCGTGGGAGCTGCACGGGCCGCCGACCGTTGGGGAACGCCGGAAGGGGCGCTCGATTTCAGTCCGACCGGCAGTCGTGTCCGGCTCACCGTGCCGGGCGATTTCCGTTCCATCACCCTCCTCGCCTGGGTCCGGGTCAACAGTCTCGATCGTCTCTACAACTCGCTCTTCCTTACCGATGGTCATGATCTGGGCGAGCCGCACTGGCAGCTCATGAATGACGGGCGCCTCTTCTTCGCGGTGAAAAAACGCGAGGGTGGAGGCGACCTCGCGGACAAGCACATCTTCTATTCTCCGGTGGTCTGGACTCCGGCGCTCAGCGGGCAGTGGGTGATGCTCGCGACGGTCTACGATGTCGAAGGCCGGAAGGTGACGCATTAC
>JAHEDC010000661.1 GCA_024641425.1 Verrucomicrobiales bacterium
GCGTTGGAGGGGAAAGGTGACGGAGACACCTCCCGCGAGGGCCATGTCGCACTGACCGCCGAGCAGGGCCTGCGCGGCATGACCGACCGCGACCATCGAGGTGGAGCACGCGTTGTAGACGTTTACGGCGGGGCCGGTGAGGTTGAGCTTGTAGGCGACACGGGTGGTAAGATAATCCTTCTCGCTTCCCATCATCGCGGCAAGTTCGCCGACGCTCTGGCGAAGCGGTAGGTTATCGTGGACGTTGTTGAGATAGTAAGTGCTATTGCTCATCCCGCCGTAGACTCCAATGTCACCGGAGAAACTCTCCGGGACGTAGCCGGCGGACTCGAGGGCCTCCCAGGCGGCCTCAAGAAAGAGGCGCTGCTGGGGATCGGTCACTTCGGCCTCGCGCGGATTCATGCCGAAGAAAGCGGCATCGAACCACTCGGGGCGCTCGAGAAGGCCGCGCCGACGGACGTATTCTCCGTCGGCATCAAGGACGGCGGGAACAAAACCGGCGGCGCGGAGGTCTTCGTCTGTTAGAGTGGAGATTGATTCGACGCCGGTGATGAGGTTTTGCCAGAGTTCGTCGATGGTGTTCGCACCGGGGAAGCGGCCGACCATGCCGATGATGGCGATGCCGTCCGTCTTGGAATGCCGGTGTTGGGCGACGGTGGGGGCGACGGCGCTTTCCCCGTCGAGGTGTTTCGCGAGCGAGGCGATGGTTGGGAACTTGAAGACGGTGACGATGGGAAGGTCGACGCCGAGGTCGCGGCGGAGACGGGAATGCACCTGCACCATTAGAAGTGATTGGCCGCCGAGGTCGAAGAAGTTATCGTGGGTGCCGATTCTCTCGATGCCGAAGGCTTGTTGCCAGATGGCTGCGATGCGTTTTTCGGTTTCGCCTCGCGGGGCGACGAAAGCCTGTCCATCCGGGCGTCCGGGCGACGCGCTGGTCAGCTCGACGCGGGGGATCACGAGGGAAGGGGCCTGGTCCGGGGCGGCAACGAACGCGGAGAGAAGGTTCTCGAGTTGGGAGAGGATACCGGTAATGTAACTTCCCTCGAAACGCTGTGTTCCGTAGATGACGCGGATTGTAAGGGACTCCCTGGGCTCGATGGCGAGAGTGAGCGGGTAGTTTGTCCGGATGGGCGCGATCAAATCATCGATGCGGGCCTCGTTGCCGAGGCGGAAGATGGCATCGTCCATCTCGTAGTTCTGGAAGACGAGCAAGCTGTCGAACAGCCGTTGACGGAAGGGAATGGCGGAGCATTCCTGAATGGCGGTGAGGGGGAGATACTGATGTTCGCCCGCCTCGAACTGCCAGCGTTGCAGGGCTTTGAAGAGCGCGAGCGGCGTGGACTCGACGGAAACGGCGAGACGAACGGGAAGATTGTTTACGAAGACGCCGACGGTCTCCACGGATTCCGGTAACTCGAAGGGACGACCGGAGAAGGCAGCACCGAAGACGATGTCGTTGTGGCCCGACTGGCGGGCGAGAAGGAGGGCCCAGGCGGCCTGAACGATGTTATTCAGGGTCACTCCGTGGGCGCGCGCCAGTTTCTGAAGGTTGGCCGAAAGATCGGGCGGTAGCGAGAGCGTGTTTTCCGCGAAGCGATTGCCGCGGTCGCAGCCGGGCAGAGGGGTGGGAGCGGTGAAGTCTTTCAGTGCCTCTTTCCAGAAGGCGCGGTCGGCGGCTTCGTCACGGGTGGCGAGCCACTCGACATAGCGGTGGTATTGGGGAGCTTCCGGGAGCGATTCGCCGGCGTAGAACTTGGCGACATCGGCGAAGACGAGTGGCCAGGACCAACCGTCGATCTGAAGATGATGGTGCGTCCAGATGAGCCGGTGTTCATTCTCGGAGATCCGGACGAGGGTGACGCGGGTAAGTGGAGGGTGCGTCAGATCGAAACCGATGGCGGCATCCTCGGCGAGGAGGGCATCGAAATCCCCCTCGGTTTCGCGGAAATCGAGGGGAACCTTCGAGTGGACGATCTGGCCGTCGTGCGCGAACGATGTCCTGAGCGCGGAGTGACGGTCGAGGGTGGCCTGCCAGGCGGCGCGGAGACGCGGGGAATCGAGCGGGCCGGTGATTCGGCAATGCCACTGGTCGAGCCCGGCGTTGGCACGGGCGGATTCGAGCGTGTAGTAGAGATCCTGGAGCGGAGCGAGGGAATATTTTTCCTCATGCCCCATGAATCCGCGCAGGGTGTCGAGGAAGTTATCGGCCGCTATCGCGATCGCGTCGGCATCGTCATGGGCGTAGACGAAAGTAAGTTCGAATCTTCCATCGCGGATCAGGCTGGTGATTTCGAGGGGATGGCGACGGGCGTTGTCCGGGGCGTGCCAGGGGAGGTCCTGCCGGTCGGCAAAGGAGAAGAGTTTGGATTCGGCGACGACTTCGTCGAATTGCCCGAGGTAGTTGAAGATAATCTCCGGCTCGACGGGCGTGACGATCGCGTTATGGCGGTAGCGGAGAATCCCGTAGCCGACGCCATTGTGGGGGACGTCGCCGAGTTGGGCGACTATCCCGGGATCAAGGAGGACGGGGAAGATTGAGGTGAACCAGCCGAGAGTGCGGGAAGTGTCGAGATCGGAGAGGATATGTTCGCGCCCGTGGCCCTCCATGTCGACGAGTAACTCCCGATCGAAAGCGCGGGTCAGTGCGGTGAGGAGGATATCATTGATCCGAACGCCGAGGGCGGCGGGGACTTCACGGAGGAGGCGTCTCGTTTCTTCCGGTGTGAGGGAGACCGTGTGACTCCGGGTTTCCGATTCGAGGGTCGGCGTTGGCGTTTCGCCCGCGGGGAGGGAATTCCAGAAGTCCCTTTCGCCGACGGGAACCTTGTAGTCTTGCAAGGCGCCACACCACTCTGCGAAGGAAGCGGTTTTTTCCGGAAGCGGTCGACCGAGATAGGCCGATTCGAGATCTTCGAGGAGAATGCG
>JAHEDC010000188.1 GCA_024641425.1 Verrucomicrobiales bacterium
AGCGGCTCGCGAAATGGCTGGAGGACAATGCCACGCGCATCGATCTCAGCGCCATTCCAAAGGATCCGGGCCGCGTGACGATCCGCCGCCTGAACCGCAGCGAGTACAACCACACGGTGCGCGACCTCTTCGGCGTCGATTTCCGGCCCGGCAAGAACTTCCCCGCCGACGGCGCGGGCGGCGGCGGCTTCACGAACAACGCCGACACCCTCTTCCTCCCGCCGATCCTCATGGAAAACTACCTTGAGGCGGCGGGCAGCGTCCTCGACCAGGCCTTCGCGAACGAAAAGCTCCGCGCGCGCATCCTCTTCGTCGAGCCCTCCGACACGCTCAGCCCCGAGGACGCCGCGCGGAAGATCCTCGTCCACTTCTCCTCCTTCGCCTTCCGCCGCTACGTGACCGACCCCGAGGCCGAGCGCTTCATGGGGCTCTTCAAGAAGACCATCGAGAACGGCGGCGGCTTCGACCAGGCGATGAAGCTCGCCCTCAAGGCCGTCCTCATCTCCCCGCGCTTCCTCTTCCGTGCCGAGAAGGATCAGCCGGGCAATGAGCCGTATCGCGTCGACGACTTCGAACTCGCGAGCCGGCTCTCGTATTTCCTCTGGGCCTCGATGCCCGACAAGAACCTTCTCGCCCTCGCCGCGCAGGACAAGCTTCACGAACCCAAGACGCTCGCCGCCGAGGTCACCCGCATGCTCGACGACCCGAAGGCGCTCGCCCTCGCCCAGGAATTCGCCGGCCAGTGGCTCGGTTTCGACGCCTTGCGCGAGCTGGTCAATCCCGACAAGGAACGCTTCCCCGAGTTCACCTTCGCCCTCCGCGTCTCCATGTACCAGGAGCCGCTTCAGGTCTTCAACGCCCTCGTCGCGGAGAACCGCAGCCTCCTCGAACTCCTCGACAGCAACACGACCTTCCTCAACGACACCCTCGCCAAACATTACGGCATCCCCGGAGTCACCGGCTCGAAACTCCAGCGCGTCGCCCTGCCCAACCGCCAGCGCGGCGGTGTCCTCGGCATGGCCGGCATCCTCACCGCGACCTCGTTTCCGCTCCGCACCAGCCCGGTATTGCGTGGCCGTTACGTCCTCGACGAGCTCCTCGGCACGCCTCCGCCTCCGCCGCCCCCGGACGCGGGTAGCCTCCCCGCCGACGACCGCCAGCCCGACGGCCTCACCTTCCGCCAGCGCCTCGAAGAGCACCGCCAGCGCACCGAATGCGCCGGTTGCCACCAGCGCATGGACCCCATCGGTTTCGGCCTCGAGAACTTCGACCCCATCGGCCGCTGGCGGACGCAGAACGACGGCAAGCCCGTCGATGCCAGCGGCGAGTTGCCCGACGGCGGGAAATTCGACGGCCCCGAGGCCCTGCGGAAGATCCTCCTCGAAAAACGCGACGACTTCACCCGCAACACCGTCGAGAAAATGCTCGCCTACGCGCTCGGGCGCGGCGTCGAATACTACGACCTCCCGACCGTGCAGTCCCTGGGTGACGACCTCGCCAAAAACGACTATCGTGTCCGCACCCTCATCCACGGCATCACGCAAAGCTTCCCCTTCCAATACCGCCGCAACGATCCGATCGAGAACTGAATGAACATCCAACGCAAAGACTGGCTTCTCAGCCGCCGCACCCTGCTCAAGGGAGCCGGAGCCACCCTCGCCCTCCCGTGGCTGGAGGCCATGACGCCGCTCGCCCTCAGCGCCAGCGCGGCCACGAAGGAGCAGAAGGCCCCGGTGCGCATGGCCTGCATGTTCATGCCGAACGGCGTCAACCCGCACCATTGGACGCCGAAGGGCGACGGGAAAAAGTTCGAGTTCTCGCCCATCCTGAAGCCGCTGGAGAAGCACCGCGAGGACATCCTCATCCTGAGCAATCTCCGCAACCGCGCCTCCGACACCGGCGACGGGCATTACGTGAAGACCTCGGGCTGGCTCACGGGCACGACGATTACCAAGACCACGGGCGCGGATCTCAACGCGGGCAACCTCTCCATGGACCAGCTCGCCGCGCAGAAGATCGGCGGCCTGACCCTCATCCCCTCGCTCGAACTCGGCATCGATCCCGTCACCACCGGCGTCGACACGAACGTCAACTACACCCGCGTCTACGGCTCGCACATCGCGTGGAGTTCCGCGACCACGCCCATCCCCTGCGAGATCAACCCGCGCCAGGCCTTCGACCGGCTTTTCCGGAAGAAGAACCGCAACGCCAGCCAGACCGCCGGCGACAAGAGCGTGCTCGACCTCGTCCTCGAGGACGCCAAGGCCCTGCGCGGCAAGGTCGGCGCCACCGACCAGCAGAAGCTCGACCAGTACCTCGATGCCGTCCGTGCGGTGGAAAAACGCATCGAGGCCGACGAGAAGGGCCTCAGCGCCGGGGACAACGTCGATCCCGCCGCACAGAAGGCGCTCATCGCCCTCAACGAGCGCATCACCAAGGCCTTCGGCGGCGTCGACGAGGAGAAGCAGCTCGGCTCCACCCCGCGCTTCGACCACACCGAGCACGTCCGCCTCATGATGGACCTCATGGTCCTCGCGTTCTGGACCGACTCCACCCGCATCAGCACCTTCATGTTCGGCAACGCCGTCAGCGGAAAGAACTTCTCCTTCCTCGACGGCGTGAAGGGCGGCTTCCACGAAATCTCCCACCATCAGAACGACGAGAAGAACCTCGAGCAATACAAGCGCATCAACATCTGGCACATGGAGCAGTACGCCTACATGCTCGACCGGATGAAAGCCATCGACGAGGGCGGCCGCTCGCTCCTCGACAACTCGATGATCCTCTGTGGCTCCCCCCTCCGCGACGGCAACCAGCACGAGCCGAAGAACATCCCCCTCGTCCTCGCCGGCAAGGCGGGCGGCACCATCGACACCGGCCGCCACCTCGTCTCCGAGAACGACACCCCGCTCTGCAACCTCTGGGTCTCCATGCTCGACCGCGTCGGCGCGCCGACGAAGAAATTCGCCGACAGCACGGGGGATCTGCGGCTGGGATAGAAGACGCTCTTCGAACGCCTGCGGCTTAGGGCGCGGCAGACTTGCCGAATGCTCGCGTGCGCAGGTGCGGCTCGCGTCGATCTCCGGCGATTCGATGCTTGGCAGGCTCGCGTCCTCTTTGTAGACAACAGTCCGACTCCCATCCTTTCCTGTTCGGTCCCATGTCACATCACCTGTGTTATATCGCCAATGGCAAGCTCTATGAAATGGCCGCCGCTTCGGCGGAGAACGAGATTTTCTCGACCTTCGTCGGTGATCTGAAGCGACGCCTGCAGAGCGTCGAGGATCGCGCCGCCTTTCGCGGGGGTGGCAGCGGTGCCTCCTTCATGCGCGGTGGCCTGCCGGAGGTCCCGGTGGAAAGCATCGCGGAATCGTTCCGCGCCGAATTCTCCTGCGTGGCCGGCGATCTGAAAGCCAACACCCTCTGCTACGGGATCGACGCGGGTGACGTGCGTGGACTTTTTCTTTACGATTTGGCGGAAAACTACGAGCGCCGGGTCTTTCATGGCCCGAAATATCGGTTCACCAGCATTTGTCCCCGTTCCACTGGCGAAGACGATGGCGCGGTGGAATGGCTGGTAGCCGCGGTGCAGGATCATGGCGCAAGTCGGATCGGTCTCTTCAAACCCGATGCGGGGGGAGGGATTCAGGAGCTGACGGAAGGGGATTCGCTCGATTGCTATCCGGTCTGGAGGCCGGGCATGCGCCGGAGCTTCGTCTACCAGAGCGCCGGCATCGCCCGCAGCACGCACGACAATTCCTGGCTGGGACTCGGACCGGCCTCATTGGAAAGCATTGACCTGGAGTCGGGGGAGATGAGCACGGTGATGTCGGATTCGCGCTATGATTTCCTCTGTCCGGCCTTCGGGGGCGACGGTTCGCTCTACTTCCTCCGCAGACCCTACGAACCCTTCCATCGCCCGTCGATCTGGCGCATGTTTCTCGACGTGTTGCTCTTTCCGTTTCGCTTGTTGCGGGCGATCATGGCCTTCCTGAATGTGTTTTCGATGTTTTTTTCCGGCAAGCCCCTCCAAACGGCGGGGCACAGTCCGAAGAAGCAGGGACCGGACCCCAAGGCCATGTTCCTCCATGGGCGGTGGGTCAGCATGGAGAAGAAGATGCGCGATGCCGCCGCCGACGAACTCTCGATGGTGCCCCGCAATTGGGAACTCATGCGCCTCAAGCCGGACGGAACCCTTCTCCCGGTGCAAAGCGGCGTCATGGCGTTCGCGATTGGCGGGGAGGGCACGATTCTCTACTCGAACGGACGGGGTATCTACGCGCGTGCGGAGGGAGACAAGCCGAAGAAGGTGAGCGGGCGCTCCCTCGTCACCTCCATCGGCCTCGTGCCGGAAGCCGGGGAACGATCCGTTTGACAAGTGCCCTTGAGAATCCCGCGAACCTCCGGCCGGGGAGTCGGACACATCAAAGATTGATCGAGTCGAGGGATTTGCCTTCCGGTCACTTCGGAATTGGACATCCGGCGCCGATGTTGGTTGGCTTCCTACGTGCCCAGAAAGCCGGCCAGCCCGACCCTGACGGGACGAGTGTGTTTCTCTTCCGGATCCTCTTCCTGCATCTCGCCATCGCCCTCGCGGCCTTCGCGATCCATGCTTTGGGCAATCCGCCGCCAGCGCCGGTTTTCCTGCTCGTCGTGAAAATGGGGATCGAGCTCCTTCTCTCCGCGTAACGGTTCTCGTGTCGCGCCAAGGACTCTCGGAAAAGCGGAGCCCGCATTTCGGCGTCCCACGCCTCCCGCAAGCGAACGAGCTCGCCGCGTTTTTCCGATGTTGTTTCCACTTTATCGCGATCCTACGAGTGAGCGATAGCGGTTTCCCACACGCGTTGCCCGTGGTAAGGATCGTCCCATGGAGTCCCTGTTGCCGTTTCTTGAATTTGGCGCCCCGCGCGGCGAGGCCGAGCTCTGTGTCCTTCTGATGCATGGACTCGGCGCGGACGGTCACGACTTCGCCGACGTGGCCCGCATTCTGAGCGATGCCGCCGCGCCCCGGAAATGGCGATTCGTTTTGCCTCACGCTCCCGAAATGCCGGTCACGATCAACATGGGAATGCGCATGCCGGCCTGGTACGATATCATCGATTTGGCCCAACCGCGCGCGGTCGACTGGGAGACAGTCAAGGAGAGCGAGACCCGCATCGAGGCGCTGATCGCCCGCGAACCCGCGGCGAAGCTTGTGCTCGCCGGGTTCTCACAGGGCGGTGCGATGTCCCTGCATGTCGGCCTCCGGACGGAACGCGCCCTGGCGGGGATTCTGGTCATGTCAGGTTATCTTCTCGAATCCGACGCCCATCCTTGTCCGGAGAAATCAACCCCGGTTCCACTGATCGGCGTCTTCCACGGGAGTGACGATCCCGTCGTGCCCCTGACCGCAGCGGAGCGGAGCATGGAAGTCCTTGTCGGGGCAGGCTACGCGCCGACCCTGAAAGTCTATCGCGGCATGGAGCATTCCCTCTGCGACGAGGAAATACGCGATGTTTTCGGCTGGCTCGCCCAAGTCTAGAAGCGGCACCGAAGGCGCACTTTCCGCGAGCGAGGCAGCGGTCCCGGCTTCCGCGATGGGGCCGCCGCTCTGGTTCAGGACGGGTAGCTCGACACTGAAACCGGGCGACCATTTGTTGTCGGTCTGGTCAGGTTCATAGCCGGGGTTCAGATGAAGATCGGGATGTTGCTTCGCGATCTCCAATCGCCACTCGGCCTCGGCGGCCGCGTATTCCGCGAGGGCGGCGAGTTGGTCGGCGTCGTGCGGGGCCAGTTTCGAGCGGTTGAAGCCGAGGCGTTCCCGCAGAAGCTCGAAGGCCGGCGACTCGCCCGCCTTCACCTGGACGTCAAGCCGCTTCACCGCCTCCTCGTCCAGGGCGACTTCGGTGCCGGGCAACGCGCCGTTCTCCCTCGCCGCATAGAGGGCGAGCATCGCTCCCCGCACTTGCCGATTCCGAATCGGGGAGAACGCCTCCAGACCCAACGCCAATCGCGGGGATCCGTCGGGCTCGCACCCTTGGGGTCGGTCCCCAGCGGCGCGCGTCAGGGGAGCTTCAGGATCCGTTCCACTTCGGCGAGCGACTCGGGATGGACGAGCGCCCCATGGTGATCGGCGGGGACGATCTTCTCCGATTCCGCCCGGTCAATGTGGCTGCTCCAGTACTCGACGATGCCGTCGGAGGATTCCTCGATGGCGCCGGATTTTCCCCTGTTTCCGATGATGCTGAACTCACGGACCGGATGTTGGTTCGGCAGGTCGGCGAGGATGGGCAAGGTGGGCTGACTGGGGGAAAGGGCGTGGATGCTGTCGAGTTTCCCCTGTCCCAGCAGCCGGTATGCCTCGGTGAAGGCGCCCGGATTGGCGGCCGAGATCCGTTCGTAGAATTCCTGGAATCCGCTTTTAGGGGGCTTTGCAGCCAGTCTTCCGAGCCGTCCGACGATGTTGTCCGCGAAATCACTCCCGCGATGGGAGGCGGCGATGTAGATGACGCGTTTCACGTGCGGAGTGGAATCCCAGAAGAAGGCCTCCCTCAGCGTGTCGCGATCCGCCTCATTGAGCCTGAGCGATTCGAACGATTGCGTGAAGGCGGCGTCCCAGAAGGCATTTCCGGGTCGGGTCAGAAGCGAGCGGGTAACGATAGCGCCCATACTGTGCGCGATGATTGTCGTCGACCGCATCGCCGGATCATTGCCACCCGGATCGACGAGCGCGCGGACTTCCTTCATCTGCTCCCGCAGCAAACGACCCGGGTAGAGGGCCGGGGCCGAGGTGTCATAAAGGAAATGCCAGATTTGATAGCGGGAGCGGATCTCGTCGTCGGCCCAGAGGGTGTTGCTCAGTTTCGCCCAGACGAGCGGGGTGCCGAGCAGCCCGTGAATCATGATCAGCGGCTCTTTCCCGGGGTCATACGGCTCCATGAGGTAGAGCTTCGGATCCCGCCGCTTCCGCGAGGACGCGAAATCGCGCAACTGCGTCCGCTTCAGGCTCCCCGCCCGCTCCAGCAGGGCCGCCCAAGGCACCGAAAGATCCACCGCCAGCGTGCGGGGCATCCCGTCGATCTCGACCGTGTTATCGCGCAAGGGACAGAGGAGTTCGATCTGGACATCCTGGATGTCCCCGTTTCGATTCCCCTCCCGGATAACCGCGGTGAGCGGGCGGCTAATCGCCTCGGGAGGATAGTAGGCTTCCATCGGGGTCGCCCCCCGATTCTCGCGGAGAGCCACCAGGGGAGCCCCGACTCCGCCGCGCCGATGATGTTCGAGTTTCTTCACCTTGAAATCGGAGGCCGGGCTGATCCTGTCGAAGTAGTCCAGCGGATAGCGGCTCCGAGGACTATCGAAACGCACGCGGTAACGCAGCCCGGGCCCGTCGACCAGCGCATCCGCCTCGTGCGGAGCGGTGCGGTGCCAGCGCTCGACGAAGTGGGCGAGCGCGTGGGTGGAATGGAACGCCTCGGAATCGGCCAGGGCGAGCTCGAGCAAGGAACCGTAGGAATCGTTCTCCAGATCGCAGCGACAGGAATCACGCTTATCATCCAAACGCACCGTCTTCGCCGGTGTCGCGCACGCGGAAAGGATCGCCATGACGACCGTCGCCAACGCCACATAAATGCGACCCCTTTTCTTCGATGGCCTTCGACCCGGCGCCATGGAGTCGGGAGTGATTGCGGGGATTCGATCCATAACCCCCCGAATAAAACGCGATCCGAAGCGATCGGCAAGCTTCCGATGTTCCCCCTCTAAACCGGGATGTCCACGATCCGCCCGTCCTCCATGTGAACCCGCCGGGCGGCGGCTTCGGCGACGGCCTCGCTGTGGGTGACGACGACGAGGGTGGCGAGGGCCTTCCGGTGGATGTCGGCAAGCGCCTCGAGGACTTTCGCGGCATTGGCGCTGTCGAGGTTCCCCGTCGGCTCGTCGGCAATGACGAGTTTCGGCCCGTGCACCAGCGCCCGCGCCACCGCCGCACGCTGCATCTCCCCGCCGCTGAGCTGGTGCGGAAAGTGGCCGGAGCGCGCGCCCAGCCCGACCAGCGCCAGCATCTCCTCCGCCCGCGCGTGCGCCTCCTTCCGCGGGCGCCCCTGCAGCACGAGCGGCAGGGCGACGTTCTCCCGCACCGTCATCGTCGGCATCAGGTTGAAGAACTGGAAGACAATCCCGACCTCGCTCCGCCGGTAGCGCGTCTTCGCCGCCTCGTCGGCGCCGTGGAGGGCTACTCCGCCGACCCAGATCTCCCCCGACGTCGGCTGATCCAGCGAGCCCAGCAGGTGCAGCAGCGTGCTCTTGCCGCAGCCGCTCGGGCCCGTGATGGCGAGGAAGTCGTTCGCGGGGATGTCGAGATCCACCTCGCGCAGGGCATGCACGGTGCCGCCTTCGGCCGAGGCGTAGGAGCGGGAGACTTTCTTCAGGGAAATCATGCGGGCGGGGAGTGGTGTATGGTGGGAGCCATGGAGCCGCCCTACCGGGACATTGTCAACGATACGCGTTTCACCGTCCTCGACGAGACGGAGGATTTCATCGTCGTCGATAAACCCGCCCCGCTGCTCGTCCACCCCAGCGTGCCGGGGAATCCGCCGACGCTTCTCGACGGCCTCGGGGGCCTGCTCGCCTACGAGATCGCCAACGGCGCGCGGCTTTCAATCATCAACCGCCTCGACCGGGAGACCAGCGGGATCGTACTGGTGGCGAAGCACGCCCGGGCGGCGCGGGCCTTCGGCATCGCCATGCAGCGGCGGCGGGTCGAAAAGGAATACCTCGCCCTCGTCCGCGGCTGGCCGGAGGAGGACGCCTTCACCGTCGACGCCCCGCTCCGGCGGAAGGGCGAGGTCGGGGAATCGGCCATCTGGGTCAAGCAGATCGTCCACCCCGACGGCGCGCCCAGCGTGACCGCGTTCCTGACGCTCAAACGCTTCGCCCGGTCCGACGGCCCGCGTTTCGCCCTCGTCCGGGCCTTCCCGAAGACCGGCCGCATGCACCAGATCCGCGTCCACCTCGCCCACGCCGGGCATCCCGTCGTCGGCGACAAGATCTACGGCCCCGACGAGCGCTGCTACCTCGACTTCATCGAGACCGGCTGGACCCCCGACCTCGCCGCGCGCCTTCTCCTCCCCCGCCACGCCCTCCACTCCTCCCGCCTCGCGCTGGAGACCGCCGACTTCGGACCGCTCGCGTGGGATTCCCAACTCCCGCAAACGCTTGAAGCGTTTCTTAGGCCCGTCTGATGTCCCCGCGTTTGCTCAGGCCTCCTTTCCATGGAAGATGGAGCACGGTTCGGCATGGGAATTGCTTTTCCAGCAGGCCTTGCACGGTCGCGGCAAGCACTCCCAAAAATAATGTGCCGTATACGTTATTTTAAAATTGTCGGGATGACCAAGGGCCGCGTAGAATCCATCGCATAAATCGCGATTTATCGAAAATCGACTCCCCTGACACTTTAGGCAGCGAATATGAAATCCATCCTCACCCTCAGCGCGGTCCTCGCCGCAACCACCCTCGGAGCCCACGCGGCGACGTTCTACACCATCGCGGGGGTCACTACGACGAACGTCAACACCAACTTCTACCCTAGTGCCAATCTGATCCAGGGCAGCGGGGTCGGCTTCGATGCCGCCGCGCCCCACAACCAGCTTGGCACTGCCGCCCAGTCCCCCACCTTCACCTGGGTCACCGACAATCGCAACGGAGCCAACGACTACTACAATGCGGGAGGGAGCATCCCTATCCTGACGTTCGATCTCGGCAGCGATGTCCTCCTCAGCGAGATTAGCACTTGGGGTTACGCGGACGGGAACACGAACGGGGCGAAGGATTTCTCGCTGCGCTTCGCGACGAGCGCGGAAGGCACGGGGGGCTTCGGAACCTCGATCCTCTACAACCCGGTCTTCGAGGCCACGTTCGCGACCGCCCCGCGGGACAGCAACGTCTTTTCGCAGAACGTCACCGCCCGCTACGTGCAGATGACGATCACCGACAACTGGCGCGGCCTCCAGGGGGCCATTCCCGGCGGCGACCGCGTGGGCCTCGGCGAGGTTGCCTTCGCCATGGTGCCTGAACCGTCCTCGGCCCTTCTTGGCTGCGCGGCCCTTGCCCTGCTGGTGCACCGCCGGCGGCGCTAACGGGTGCCCTTGCTCGAGAATCTCCCTCTCTCTGGACGCCCGTATCAGCCACCGCTGGTGCGGGCGTCTTTGCTTTCCAACCTGCATCTTCCCATGAAAACACGCCTTTTCCGCCTCTCCACCATCGCGGTCGCGTTGGCCTCCTGCACTTCCGCCTCCGCCGCGGATTTCCACACGATCACCGGCGTCACCACGACGAACACCGTCAACTTCTTCGTCAAGGAGAACCTGATCGAAGGCGCGGGTGTCGGCTTCAATGCCGCTGAGCCGCATAACCGCTTGAGCAACCTGACCTGGGTTACCGACGCTCCAGCCGCCGACTACTATACCGCCAAGCCGGCTCCCATCCTCTGGTTCGATCTCGGAGCCGACGTGGTGCTGACCGAGATCAGCACCTGGGGATACGCGGACACCAACACCAATGGAGCCAAGGATTTCTCGCTCCGCTTCGCCACCAGCGCGGAGGGAACGGCGGGCTTCGGCACCTCGATCACCTACAACCCCGTCTTCGAGGCCACCTTCGCCACCGCACCCCGCGACAGCAACGTCTTTTCCCAGAACGTCACGGCCCGTTACGTGCAGATGACGATCACCGACAACTGGCGCGGCCTCCAGGGGGCCATTCCCGGTGGCGACCGCGTGGGGCTGGGCGAGGTCGCCTTCGCAAGGACCGTGGCGACGGTCGGACCCGACATCCTTGTCACGCCGGATCAGGCCCTCACGTTGGCCCCGGGCATGCCAACGAACTTCACCGTCCCGATCACCAATGGCGGCGA
>JAHEDC010000662.1 GCA_024641425.1 Verrucomicrobiales bacterium
GGAGGCATCGGGTATTTCAGGCCGGAACCGCAGTTGAAGAGGACGACCCGCGCGTCGGCCGCGAGTTGGCCCGATTTCACCGTGTTCCGGTAGGCGGCAAGCGTCGCCGCACCTTCGGGACACAGGAGGATTCCCTCCCGCCGGGCCGCCTCGTCGCGGGCGTCCGTAATTTCCGCGTCCTCGACCGCCATCGCGAATCCGCCGCTTTCACGCACCGCCCGCAGGATGAGGAAATCACCCACCGCCGCCGGCACACGGATACCCGCTGCCACCGTCGCGGCATTTTCCCAGGGCTTATCGAAGAACTCCGACCCGCTCTCGAAGGCCTTCACGACCGGCGCGCAGCCCGAGGCCTGCACCGCGATCATCTTCGGCAGGCGCGCGGGATCAATCCACCCGATGGCCGCGAGTTCCTGGAATGCCTTCCACATGCCGATGAGGCCCGTGCCGCCGCCGGTCGGGTAGAAAATCGCTTCCGGCAGTTCCCAGTCCATCTGCTCGGCCAGTTCGAGCCCCATCGTCTTCTTTCCCTCGATGCGATACGGCTCCTTGAGGGTGGAGAAATCGAAGCACCCGAGCTGCGCCGCCGCCTCGCGCACGATGCGCCCGCAGTCGGTGATGAGCCCGTTGACCCGCCAGACCCGCGCGCCTTGGAGGGCAATCTCGCGGACGTTCACCTCCGGCGTGTCGGCGGGGCAGAAGACAAGCGTCTCCATGTTCCCGGCCCGCGAGGCATAGGCGGCAAGGGCGGCCCCGGCATTTCCGTTCGTCGGCATGGCCACGCGGCGCACCCCGAGTTCCTTCGCCATCGAGACGGCGAGGCAGAGACCGCGCGCCTTGAACGAACCCGTGGGCAGCCGTCCCTCGTCCTTGATCCAGACTTGCTTTCCGAAGCGCGGCGCGGGGAGCAGGGGAGTGAGGGATTCACCGAGGGAGACGATGTTCCCCACCCGCCGGACGGGGAGGAATTCGCGGTAGCGCCAGATGTCGGCCGGCCGGGCGGCGACTGCCTGCTTCGTAACGGAACCGGCGAGAGCGGGCAGGTCATAGCGGACGAGAAGCGGCTTTCCCGCACTTGAAAGCGTGTGCAACCGATCGGCCTCGAAGCGCTCGCCCGTGAGGCCGCATTCGAGGTGGCTGACAAAGGTCGGGCGCTCGGTCGTGAGGTTTTCCTGAGACGAAATCATGATTGTGGGGTTTTTTGCTCTAAGCAATCGCGTCCGCGTGCGTCCGAGGGAGAGCGAATTCTCCCGAGGCCTCTCGCGGCGGTAGCCTCGATGGTAGGCGCCTGTCGCCCGCCCGCAAAAGGAAACCTTTCTCAGAACCATGGAAAAACCGATCTCCCGCAGCCTCGTCCTCCTCACCTGTGCGGCCCTCCTCACGGGACCCTGCGCCGGGGAAATGCGTGTCTGGACAAGCGCCGAGGGCGGCAAGACGCTCGAGGGCGAATTCGTGAAACTCGACGGAGGCACGATCTCGCTCAAGCGGAAGGATGGCACCGATCTCGTTTTCGCCCTCGACAAACTCAGCCTCGCCGACCGCGTCCACGCCCGCGAACTGGCCGAGCGCATGGCCGCCGGCGCCGCGACCGCTGCCGCCGCCAAGGACGCGGTGAAGGCGGATCTTACGGTTTTCAGTCAGTTCAAGTTCGGCGAGACCCGCAAGGAAGTGCAGGAATTGCTCAAGAAGAACAGTGCTTTGGAAGGCGGCATGGTGGAGGCTTTCATGGCCCGAACCGGTATCAACGGCATCTTCTACATCGACCTCGATGGCATTCGCTTCGACCTCTATTTCGACTTCAACGACAGTGATCGCCTCCGCGAGATCTCGCTCCAAAGTGCGTCCTACGATCCGGGGGATTACAACGGTGCGCTCAAGAGTGCGTGGGGCCGCCTGCGTTCCGGCTTCATCATCCGCTACGGGGAACCCACTCTCGCCACGGGGTACCCGGCGGCATCGCAGATCAGCGAGGGCGTCTCGATGAGCTCCGACATTTGGGAACTTTCCGACCGCCACATGTATCTGGGGACCGGGATGACGGAGGGCCGGGTCACATGCGTCCTGCGGTGCTCAGGGGAGAAATACGTTGCTCCGGAACCGGAGGAATAGCGCCGACCGTGCGATCGAGCGGGATCGGTCCACCGGGGAGATTTCCTCCTCCGTCTCGGGTGCTCTTCATTCCCCCGATGATTCTCCGTCTCGCTTCTGGGGGGACGCTTCCGGCCTTTCATCGACCGTAGCGAGGGATCGCCTGAGCGGAGCGGGAGAGGGCGGCGAATCGCCTTGAGAGGCCTTCGCGGAAACCCGCCCGCCATCGTCGGTGCGGGACGGTCTGCCGAGGGACGCTTCCACCTTGGAATTCATGGGTTTCCGTGTCGCCTGCGGTTGTTCGAGCCCGGGACGGGAACCGGAATCAGGCACCGGCATTTTCCTGTGTGCGGAATCCACCTTTCCGCTCGCTTGGGGATCGGACGTCGATCGCAGGGAGAGAGGCGATCCGACATTTTGCTCGCTCGGGTTGAGGTCGGCGAGAAAGACCCCCGAAGAACCTTTTGAGAGTGTGAGCCTCAGGAGCGCTTGGCCGGAATCGTTGAAGACCCTGCCATACCCGCCGTCGCCGCCGAAAGCGTTGGTTTGCCGGTCGATGGACATCGCGAAGACCGAGCGAAAGTCCCCGGGGGCGAGTTCGAACGTATCGCCCCGACGTAGGGCCAGCTGCGGCGCGAGATGCGGAGAATTGTCGATCCAGACTCCGAGATCGAACTTCGAGCCACTGATTTCCGTGTTCCCGGACAATTTCGAAATGAAAGCGACGCCTCCGGTGTCGTTGCTCGCGAAAGAGCGGAGGGTGGCGTAGCGCGCACGGGTGTTGTTGGCGCGATCCCCTTCCCGCGCGATCAGGCGCAGTCC
>JAHEDC010000189.1 GCA_024641425.1 Verrucomicrobiales bacterium
CGGAATGTCGGGATCCATTTCGGCATAGGGCGCCCAGTCCTCCTCGGCGACGGGAAGCCAGGCCGCGTGCGGGGCACGGGTATGCCAGCAGAGGGCGAAGGAATTCTCCTTGTTCCGCTCGAGAAAGCCGATGACCTCGTCGGCGAGGATGTCCGTGCTGAGTCCCTCGAATTTCCTTGTCACCCCATCCTTCTCGAAAGGTGGATCCTTCGGTGACCAGCCACCGCCGCGGTTACCCATGAAAAAGTCGAAACCGAATTTCGTCGGGTGGTATGCGTCGGTAAGCCCGAGATGCCATTTGCCGACAAGGCCGGTGGTATAGCCGGCGTCCTTGAGGAGCCGTGGCCAGACGGGTAGGGCGGGATCGAGGCCGAGCTTCGGTTCCTTCCCAGGATTCAGCCATTCGGTGATCCCGACCTCGGAGCCGTAACGGCTTGTCATGAGGCTGGCCCGCGAGGGACTGCAGACGGGCGTGACGGTGAAGGCGCGGGTCAGGCGCGCGCCTTCGGCCACGAGGCGGTCCATGTTCGGGGTTCTCGCCCGCTCGTCTTCCGCTCCGATCGCCCACGGGGCCTGGTCGTCGGTAAGGATGAAGAGGATGTTCGGTCGCGCCCCGACCGTGGCAAGGGCGGCAAAGAATGAAAGGCAAAGGACGGAGAGGACACGGGAGATTCTCATGACGGAGACCTTAGCCTCGTTCCCGGACGGATCGCCACGAAAATCAGGAACCCGCAAGAACGGCGGGAAGCGCGCCCTCCACCGTCTCCTCGGCGGCGGCTACCGGTTCTTTTGCCGACGCGGCCCTCAGTCTTCCTCGGGCATGATTCCGTGCCTGGCTTCGTGCGTGCGCAGCACCTTTTGCCATAAGCGGAAGCCTTCGACGAATTCCTTTTTCGTCATCCCCCTCGAACCGTCGCCGAACAAGGCCTCCTTCAGGGGGACGTCCGTTTCTACAAGATCCTGGACGAGGCCGTTCATGCGAACGTCCACCTCGTAGGCGGCGGCGGCCGCGTTCACATTGAGGCAGAAATCGGGATTGGGGATGAACGAGGGATCCCCGATGGGATTGGGTTGGTTGGCGGACATGGCGACGGACGGGTTGAGGACAATCAAGCGGGCGGAAAAGGGAAAGGAAAACACAGGCTAGCCGACAGAGGCGAGGAGCGGAGACGTGCTCTCGACGAGCTGCCGGATGCGTTCGGCGATCAGCGAATTCGCGGTCTCGGCCGCGTTCTTGCCGTAGTAGCCGGTCGAGGTCAGGACCTCCAGCTGGTCACGAACCTTCTCCGTGACGGAGATGGTGATCTGGACGGTTTCTACGCTGTTTTTCTGCCTCGCCATGCAAGAATCGAATAATTATGGCATTAAAATGCCACAACTATTTCTTTTCAGCAAGACTTGAATTTGAGAGAATTCGCTTTTTTCGCGATTCAGAACACATCCGAGAAGGCATCGGCGACTCCGAAGAGGTTCAGTTTATCGAAAGCGAACCAGTAGGCGAACTGGCTGAGGTAGCCGCAGAGGCCGGCGACCAACGGGGTGAGGAAGAAGGCGCCGCGCTCGCTGAATCCGACGACGGTGCGGAGGCTGGAATAGAGAAGAAGGATCGGATGAAGGACCGTGTAGAGGCCGACGAGACCCACGAACCAGAGCGAGATCCGCACGGTGTAATTCTCATTGTCGCTGAGAATGCCGTCCCCGAAAACCTCATGCAGGGAGATCGCGATGTCGCGCAAGGTGTCCTGATAGACGAGGCCGAGCGTAAGGAGTCCGAAGAGGAGCAGGAAGGGAACGAAGACGATCATGGTCGAGAGCAGGAGCTGGGAGCCCGAGCAGCGACGGAAGAAAAGCGCATTCGGAATCGAGAGGAGCAGGAAGAGAACCAAGGGCGCGATGAGGCCGGAAACGGCGAGTCCGATGTGGGCCCCGAGAGGCACCTGCGCGATGACGTCCTTGAGCGTCCACCCGGCGGGATCCCCCATCCAGCCCACGAAAAGCGGTAGAAACCATGAGAAGGCGACGAGAAACCCGAGAAGAATGAGGGCGATGAGGAACGAGCCACCGGCGCCGAGCGCGTTCATCGCGGCGGGCTGCCCGCCCATGGGGTTGAAGAGCAAATCGCCGACGCCGCCGAATTCGCCGCCGCCGAAGGCGCTGCCGCTGCGTTTTCGCCGGGCCGCGAGTTCTTCAAGGGATTCGCTCTCGAAGCTGGTCACTCCCGAACCGACCGCGGGCGGGCTACCGTCGGCATCCTGCGGCGCGCCGGGACGACGATCGACCTCGAGCTTCTCGCCGCATTCCGGGCACCGTACCGTCTGCTTCCGGCGACCGGACTTGATCGGCGTGAGGGCACCGCATTCCGGACAGAGGATATGGGAGACAGGCATGGGGTGGCGCGGGGCGTCGCACGAAGGGGAACGCGTGCCCTTCCGGAAAGCTAAACCCGACCTGCGGGGGCGAAAAGCGATTTTCCCATCCGTTTAGCCGGCGATGCGCACGCTGTTCTTCTTGTCGAGGCGGAGGACGTCGCCGGGCTTGAGTTCGAGGGTCGCCTTCGGGTCGGTGATCTTCCCGCCGTTGTGCTGGATACTCCCCTGCTGGATAAGGCGGCGGATGTCGGAATTCGAACGAGCACCTCCGAAACAGTTTTCGTACGCGGCGGCCACGAGGGCGATGACGCCGGTCTCGCCCGCCGGATCGAAATCCGGAAGTTCCGCAGCGGCGAGATCGGTGCGCATCGTTTCCCAATTCGACCGCGCGGCGACAGCGGCGGCGGCATCGTGGTAGCGCTCCACCAATCGACCTGCGAGTTGCTTCTTCGCTTCCATCGGATGCAGGGACGCGTCCTGCTCCTCGCCAAGGAGCAGCGCGTAATAACGCGCCATGAGTTCGTCGGAAATGCTCATCGCCTTCCCGAACATGTCCCCGGGAGCGTCACTGACGCCGATGGAATTCCCGTAGCTCTTGCTCATCTTCCGCACGCCGTCGAGTCCTTCAAGAAGGGGCACGACAAGGACGACCTGCTGCGGCATGTCCATCGCCTTCTGCATGTCACGGCCGACGAGAATATTGAAAAGTTGGTCCGTGCCGCCGATCTCGACATCGGCACGCACTTCCACCGAATCCCAGCCCTGCATGATCGGATACTGGATCTCGTGAAGGCGCACCTCTTCGGCCTTGTCGATCCGGTTCCGGAAATCCTCGCGCTGGAGCATCTGCTGGAGGGTCACCCGGCTGTTCAGGCGGATGACTTCGTCGAAGGTCATCTTCGCGAACCATTGCCCGTTGTAAACGACCTCGGTCTTCTCCCGGTCGAGGATCTTGAAGGCCTGCTCGGTGTAGGTTTTCGCGTTTTCCAAGACCTCGGCGTGCGTGAGGTGGGGGCGGGTCGCCGAGCGCCCGGTCGGGTCGCCGATCATGGCGGTGAAATCGCCGATGATGAGGACGACCTGGTGCCCTAGGACTTGGAACTGCCGCAGTTTCTCCAGCGGCACCGTATGCCCGAGATGGATATCGGGCGCGGTCGGATCGACGCCGAGTTTCACCCGCAAGGGCCTCCCCTCCTCAAGCTTCGTGAGCAGCTCCCTCTCGGAAATGATCTTGGCCGCGCCTTTTCGAATGAGGTCGAGGGATTCTTGGGGAGACATGGAAGACGTTTTCGGTGTTGGGTTTTCAGGGGGCGAGGGAAGCGACCCATCAGTAAACGGAAAATCCCCCGCGGCAACCCGAAATCCGCCGATCTTCCCCTACTCGATCCCGCGGTTCAGCATCGACTTGATATCGCTGAACGTGATCGGGGACCCGTCGCGTTTGTAGTCCTGGACAACCCCTTTCCACTCCCCGTCGCCTTCTTTCTGCGACTTCTCCGCCGGGTAGTAGGCCTTGGTTCGCGCCGTCTTGTCCGCCCCCGAGAAGGGCGTGTGCGCGATCTCCTTGTTCCGGTCGAAAAGCGTCTTTTCCGTATCGGCGACTTTCCCGGCCTCCGCGAAACGCTGGCTGGCCAGCGAGGATTCCGCTTTGCTCACATTCCGCTCGCCCTCGAATTGATAGGAATCACGCCCGAATTCCTTTGTTCCGAACTCCTTGGTGCCGAATTCCTTCTTGCCGTAGGACTTCGTCCGGAAATCCTTCGTGCCGTGATAGCTCTTGTTCTCGAAGGCACTGCGGCGGTCGGAACTGGCCAGGGGTTTTCCCCTGCTGTCCTTCTCGGTCTTCGAGTATTCGAAATTCCCCGCGAAGTGCTGCATCATATCGTCGCGTTTCGACGACCACGTCTCCGTCCGCTTGGAGGCGCAGGACGGGAAAACGAGGCTCACGGTGAGAACCGCCGCGATCTGGTAATGAGGATATTTCATGTTCCGAGCCCGAGCGTAGTGGAAATTCCTGCCCGTAGCAACCTCCGGATTTCCGTCCGCGTCCACACCCCCGCATTCTTTGATCGTCCGAAGTCCGCGCATCGGTTACACTCCCCCGCATGCCCCATTCAGGAAGAATCCGCGCCCCCGGCGAAACGAAGGCCATCCGCAGCCACAAGTCGTCGGGAGCCGGCTGCCTGATCCCGTTCGGGCTTGTCTTCGGAGGCATCGGGCTCTTCGTGACGATCATGCTTGCCCGGGACTTCGCCGAAGACACGAAGACCCGCGGCTGGACGGAAGTCCCCGCCGAACTCATCCGCAGCGAGATCCTTGTCGACAAAGCGAAAGCCGAGGCCCCCTTTCTTCTCGAGGTCGAATACCGCTACTATTTCGGCGGCCAAACCCGCGTTTCCACCCGCTTCGCCCGGAAGGAAAAGTGGTCGGACGACTACGAGGAGCTGGCCCTGAAACGGGCCGAATTCCTCGGGGGCGATGGATCCGCCACCTGCTTCGTCAATCCGGACGATCCGACCGAGGCGATCATGGAACGCGAGTCCCTGTGGGCTGGCCTCCTTGTCCTGTTTCCCCTCCTCTTCGTCCTCATCGGCGGCGGTATCGTCTGGGCCGGCGTGGCCTCTCTGAGAAAGAAGCGCAAGCAAGCCTCCCCGGTCGCCACCCCCCTTTCGAGCACACCCAAGGCCAAGTCCCGCGAGCTGGGCACGCTCGGAGCCGCCATTTTCTTCTTCGTTTTCTTCGCGATCGGGCTCGGCATCCTCTTTCCCATCGGCATTATTCCCTACCAGCGCCGCCAGGCCGCGAAAGACTGGATCGAGACTCCCTGCGAGATCATCTGGAGCCGGGTGCAAAGCCACGAGGGCGACGACAGCACCACCTACAGCGTCGATATCTTCTACACGTATGCGTTCGCCGGCGCCGAGCATCGCTCGAACCGATACAGCTTCGTCGGCGGTTCGAGCAGCGGGCGCAGCGCGAAAGCCGCGATCGTCAAACGCTACCCGGAGGGATCGCGACAGGTCTGCTACGTCGATCCCGATCAGCCAGTGCGGGCGGTCATCGACCGCAGCCTCCGCTCCATCGGCTTTTGGTTTCTCATCCCGACAGCCTTCCTGCTCGTCGGCCTGATCGGAGGGATCTGCACCCTCAGTTCCGCCTTCGTGAAGGCGCGGGCGAAAGCCGCCGCGGCGTCCGGACTCGCCGCCACGCCCTCGGCGCCAGAAGCGCCAAGCGCCGACTCGTCGCTGAGGCTCAACCCCGCCAAGAGCCGTCTCACCGCGTTCCTCGGTATCGGCATCTTCGCCCTTTTCTGGAACGGTATCGTCTCGATCTTGATCTTCTCCGGCGAACTGAAGCCCTCCGGCGGATTCTTCGGCATCCTTCCCATTCTCTTCATGATCCCCTTCGTCCTCGTCGGACTCGGGCTGATCGTCGCCGTTTTTTACATCGGGCTCGGCCTTCTCAATCCGAAGCTGGAACTCGTCCTCACTCCCGGCCAGCCGCACCTTGGCGACAAGGCACACCTCTCCTGGCGCCTGAAGGGCTCCCCCTCGCGTCTGCGCTCGCTGAAGATCGTCCTCGTCGGCAATGAAAGCGCCACCTACCAGCGAGGCACCACCACCCACACCGATCGGGAGCCCTTCTACGCGCAGGTGCTCGCCGAGGAAACGAGCGCCCTCGCCTTCTACCAGGGCGAGGTGGTATTCCCGATTCCGCACGACCTGATGTATTCCTTCCGCTCGGGCAGCAACCGCATCGAATGGGAAATCCGCGTGATCGGGGATATCAAGCCGGGCCCCGATATCGCCGACACCAGCATGATTGAAATCCTCCCCGCCGCCAACGCATGAACACGAACTTCGCCCCCGAAATCGCCACCGAGCTCGACGTCCACCAGTTCTCTCCCGGCGAGAAACTGCGCGGACACGCCCGATGGAGCGATCCCGGCTCGGTCGGATCGGCTGAGCTCCGACTCTTCCACTATACCGAGGGCAAGGGGACCCAGGAAGTGGAGGTCGTGCAGACTCTGCGGCAGGACGCGCCCGGCCCGTTCGAATTCCAGCTTCCACAGGGCCCCTACAGTTTTTCCGGCCGCCTCATCTCGCTCGCATGGGCGCTCGAACTCATCATCACGCCCGGGAGCCAGGTCGCGCGGCTCGACTTCGTCCTCTCCCCCACGGCGCAGGAAATCGATCTCACCCGCCACGAACTGCCCGAGGTCGTCAAGACGTTGTCGAAACGGATCAAGGGTTTCGCCCGCAAGCGATGATCCTGAAGGCCCGCGACAACCCCTTCGCCACCCACCGCGTCGAGGCCCTCCTCGCCTTCGCCCCGGCCTGGCTCGGCACGTCCTGGGAAAAGCTCCTCGCCGACCTTGAGGCCCACCGTTACCGCGCCGCCATCGTCGGCCCCCACGGCAGCGGCAAGACGACCTTCCTCGACGCCCTTGTCCCGCGGCTCCGGCGCAGGGGGCTGGCCGTCCAACATTACTTCCTCAACGACCGGATCACCGCGCGTCCCGAACCCGCCGACGACCCCGAAACCCTCGTCATCGTCGATGGCGCGGAACGTCTCGGCTTCCGCGCGTGGCGGCGACTCCGCGCGCATCCACGACTTCTCCTTACCCAACACCGCGCGGGCCGCCTCCCCACCCTGCTCCGCACCAGCGCCACCCCGGCGATGCTCGAGGTTTTCGCGTCCCGCCTCGATCCCGGGCTCGCCCTCGACGCCCCGGCCCTTTTCAGGAAACACCGCGGCAATCTCCGGGAGGCGCTCCTTGAATGCTACGATCTGGCTTCCCGGGGGCGATCCCCGGCTACCCCTCACACGTAGCCCAGCGCCTTCGCCCGCGCGTCCACGTCGGCATTGCCTTCCAGCAACTCCCCGATCGGATCCCAGCGGCCGGAAATAAGCGCGTCGCGGGCGCTTTCCGGGATGTTCACGGTGAAGTTCCGGGCGCCGAAGAAGACGCGCTGCTTCTCGACATCGACGGTGATCTCCAGCTTCGGATCGGCCTCGATGGCGGCGGCGAGGGCGCGGATGTCCTCGCCCGTCGCGGTCACGCAGGGGATGCCGAGCGTCGTCGAGTTCCCGAAGAAGATCTCCGCGAAGCTCTCGGCGATGACGGCGCGGAAGCCGAAACGGTAAAGCGCCTGCGGGGCGTGCTCGCGCGAGCTGCCGCAGCCGAAGTTGACGCCCGTGAGCAACACCCCGGCTCCTGCGAAGCGCGGGTCGTTGAGCGGATGCGGGATCGGATTCCCGTCGCCGTCGTGGCGGACGTCATAGAAGGCGTATTCGCCGAGCCCGTCGAAGGTCACGCACTTCATGAAGCGCGCCGGGATGATGCGGTCGGTATCGATGTCGGAGCCCGGGACGTAAACGCCCGTGCCCGCGCGTTGGGTGATTTTCTCAAGTGCCATGGTGCGGATATGTGCCCCGATTCCCGCCCTTTCGCAACCACTCTTCTCCCTCCCGGAAACGGCGCCTTCGGGAATACCCCGAACTCCCCTGAGTTTTTCCTCGTGCCCAAGCTCCAGCTTGGGCACGCGCCCGGCGGGTGAGGCTCTGGCCTCGGGGGCGGGGGGGGCGAGGCTGGAGCCTCTGGGACAGCGGAGTTCCCAAGCTCCAGCTTGGGCACGAGGAAAACCTCCCGCCTACCCGGTCAGCCCTCGTGTTATCTCGTGGCGTCGGGTTTCTGTGTTGCGGCATCAGTCAAGCGAGCAAGGTAATAGTCCCGGCAAGCTTGATCGAAGTACGGAACACCCACACGTTTCGGTTCTTTGATCTCAATCGAGTATGCGTTCTGCCGGCAGTGGAATAGCCCCACGCCATACTGCAGGGCCAAAGAATCGGCGAGTTTCGGGCCGTCTGGAGAGGGCTCGTTCCATCCATATGGAAAGTAGATGATGTTGGGCAGTGGAATCAGGCCACCAAGACGGGGATCAGCAACCTTGGCGTCCGATGGGAAATCCCGATAGAAAGCAGTCAGGAGCTTCTTCAGTGAATCGATATCGAAGACTCTATCCAGCCCATGAATCCGATAGGCAGGCTTGCCCGGCTTCGTTCGGCGCACGACGTCATCACCATAGATGACTATGCTGAAAGTCGATTCCGAACGGAGATGATGCTTCGGGGAGATCTTCGGGTCGGGAAGGCGAACAGCAGTAAACCCAAATGCCCTCGGATCTGGCTGTTGAGCCGAACAAGCGAGCGCACTTCCAAAGATCAAAGCAAGTAGCAAATGTCGCATAGCGAGTGAGTCATTCTTCTGGGTGAACGGTTGTTCATTTCCCAAAGGGTGGGTGAAGAAACTGGAGGTGGGAGGGTAAGGTGAACATTCGGCGTAGCGGACTGAAGGGCAAGGAGAAAGCAGCCCGGCGCGAGCTTCTCCTCGTGCCCAAGCTCCGGCTTGGGCACGCGCCCGGCGGGCGAGGCTGGAGCCTTTGGGACAGCGGCGTTCCCAAGCTGGAGCTTGCGAACGAGGAAGCTTTTCCTCCTACAGCGGCCTACGCGGTGGCGGCGGCGGCTTCGACCTCGAAGACCTCTCTTGCGTCGCTGATGACGCCGGTGACGGCGGCGGCGGCGACCATGACGGGGCTCATGAGGACTGTGCGGCCGGTGGGGCTGCCCTGGCGGCCCTTGAAGTTGCGGTTGCTGGAGCTGGCGCAGAGCTGGTCGCCGATGAGCTTGTCGGGGTTCATGGCGAGGCACATCGAGCAGCCCGCGCCGCGCCATTCGAAGCCGGCTTCCTCGAAGACCTCGTGGAGGCCCTCGTTGCGGCAGAGCTGGTCGACGATCTGGGAGCCGGGGACGGCGATGGCCTTGATCCCGGCGGCGACCTTGTGGCCGCGGAGGTATTTCGCGACCTCGCGGAAGTCGGAGAGCCGGCCGTTGGTGCAGGAGCCGATGAAGGCGACGTCGATTTTCGTCCCCTTGATGGGGGTGCCGGGGGCGAGCTTCATGTAGTCGAGCGCCTCCTGGATGCTCACGCGGGCGGCCTCGTCCTTGGCGGCGGCGGGGTCGGGCATGACGCCGTCGATGGAGAAGCCCTGGTCGGGGCTCACCCCCCAGGTGACGCTGGGCGCGATGTCCTCGGCGCGGAGGTCGACGACATCGTCGTAGGCGCAATCCGGATCGGAGGCGACGGCGCGCCATTCCTCCACCGCCGCGTCCCAGTCCGCGCCTTTCGGGCAATAGGGACGGCCTTTGAGGTAGGCGAAGGTCTTGTCGTCGGGATTGACGTAGCCGCAGCGCGCGCCGCCCTCGATGGACATGTTGCAGACGGTCATGCGCTCCTCCATGGAGAAGGCGTCGAAGAGGCTGCCGCCGTATTCGTAGGCGTAGCCGATGCCGCCCTTGGCCCCGAGCAGGGCGATGATGTGGAGGATGACGTCCTTCGCGTAAACGCCGGGGCGGAGTTCGCCGTCGACGTTGATCCGGCGCACCTTGAGCTTGCTCATGGCCATCGTCTGGGTGGCGAGGAGGTCGCGCACCTGGGTCGTGCCGATCCCGAAGGCGATGGCCCCGAAGGCCCCGTGGGTCGCGGTGTGCGAGTCGCCGCAGGCGATGGTGGTGCCGGGCTGGGTGATCCCCTGCTCCGGGCCTACGACGTGGACGATGCCTTGTTTCCCAGTCGAGAGGTCGAAGTAGGTCACGTCGAATTCCTTCGCGTTCCGCGCCAGCTCCTTGATCATCGCGTCCGCAAGCGGATCGCTGAAGGGCTCCGTCCGCTGGTCGGTCGGGACGATGTGGTCGACGGTGGCGAAGGTGCGCTCGGGGTATTTCACCTTGAGCCCGAGATCGCGGAGCATCCCGAAGGCCTGCGGGCTCGTCACCTCGTGGATGAGGTGGGTGCCGATGAGCAATTGAGTCTGACCGTTGGCGAGCGCGCGAACGACGTGCGCGTTCCAGACTTTTTCAAAGAGGCTTTGTCCCATGGGAATGAAGGATGGTTTCTAAAATGGCGGGGTACAGGGGGCGTTTAGCCTAGCACAGCGCGGGCGTCAAATAAAGGGGTTGCGACGGGAGCGCCAAATGTGACGATTCTGTCACATTGCACGCATTCACTGGTCGGCAGCCCCGTTCCGGGAATATCTATCCGCATGGCCTCATCCCGAAAATCCGCGTCGCCGGAAACGAACGGCGGTTCCCACTACATCGGTTTCGATCTCGGCGGCACCAAGATGGTCGCCGTCCTCTACGATGCCGACCTGAGACGCCTCGCCCGGAAAAAGCTGCCCACCGAGGGCTTCGAGGGCGCGAAGGCGGGATTGAAGCGCATTGGTTCGGTCATCGAGGCGGTGCTGAAGGAAGGCGGGCTGAAGGGGCGGGACCTGGCGGGGATCGGGATCGGATGCCCCGGAGTGGTGAACCCCGAGCGCGGCGTCCTCTACCATGCGCCGAACCTCGGCTGGAACGATGTCGCCGTCGGCCC
>JAHEDC010000190.1 GCA_024641425.1 Verrucomicrobiales bacterium
TCGCCGCTCGGAGCGGCGGTCGATGCGGACACACACTGGCTTGCTCCCGCCTTGAGCAATCTGGGCTACACCAAAAACAAGTACGAGCTGGGCAAGATCGAAATGATCTCGCAAATAACGGACAAGGGAATTGACGCAGAAGGGAGAGGAGTCTCAGCCACTCGTTCCGGCAGTCCCCGTTACTTCGACCTCAAAGCGCCCACGCCGCCCGTCTGGCTGCGAGCCGGAGATACGATCGGCTTCCGCGCCAAGGACGAGCCCATTTCCCCGACTTCCGATCGCCGCCGAGTTGTCCTGCCTCCGTTGGGAGGGAGGTAAGGTTCCCGCATTTCCCATTGATCGCACGGGTCGGGCGACCTACTATGTCCGCATGAAAGCGGCCCTTTTCCCCCGTCCCGTGCTCGCGCTTCTTTTCTCGGCCCTGCTGGCCCCGAGCGCCTTCGCCATTCCCCAGGACTTCAACTCGGGCGGGGGCTTTTTCGCCGGGGCCGGGATCGGGGACATGACCGATGGCTTCCTCCGCCCGCAGAACTGGATCGGCAACGCGATGCCCGGCAAATGGATCGCCGCGCCGGGACTGGAGGGCGAGGAGACGCGCTGGCTCGACGGGCATCCCTACGTCTTCGGCAAAACGGCACAGGCCGTGCAGACCGTCTCGCGCGGCGGGAAGGTCGTGGCGGTGACGATCAACTATCTCGATGCCGGGGCCTACTTCGGTTACAACCCTGGCGGGGCCTCGGAAGCGGAGGGCGGCGTGCCGTTGAAGGAGAAGCAGCGGCAGTTCAAGCAGATCTACAAGGACCTCGACAAGGACTTGCGCGAGAGCTTGTCGAAGACCTGCGACGACCGCGGCGAGGAGAGCCAGGTCGGGCGCACCGCCTTCCTCCGCCAGGCCTTCCTCGATTTCCCGTTCCAGGATTTTCTCATCCGCTACGCGGCGAGCGAGAATCATTCGATCAATGTCAGGATCATCCGCAAGGCCGACCAGCGCGACGACTTCCTTGACCCGTCGCTCGATAAAGTGCCCGCGAAGAAGCGCGAGGCCGAGGCGCTGGCGAAGTTGAAGAAGGGCGCGGACGGCGACGTGGAGATCGAAGGCGTTCCGATCTTCGAGCAGGGCCCGCGTCCGTATTGCGCGATCAGCGCGCTGGGCATGGTCCTGCACCACCTCGGCCTCCGCCTCAGCGTCGAGGATCTCGCCGCCGGCGCTCGCTTGAAAAACACCGGGAGCGCCGCCGGGAGCAAAATGATCGAACTCTACGCCGCCGCCGCCGACGAGGCCGGACTGAAGGTGATGCGGGCGGGTTTCTTCGATTTCAAGCGCGCCCAGCGTGCCCTCGACGAGGGCTACCCTGTCATCGTCTGGCGGCGCTACGACGCCGGACGCGACCGCCTTCACACCCGCTTCGCCCTCGCCGAGCACGGCGGTCGGGAAGCTCCGGCCTTGCCCGAACCGGACGACGCCGACCGCGCGACCTGGCCCGGCAAGGACGCGCCGGGCCACGCCTCCATCGTAACCGGCTACAATGCGGAGCGGAACGAGGTCATCTTCATGGAAGCCTGGGGCGAGCACACGCGCGGTCGTCGGATGCGCGCGGAGGAACTTGAGGGTACGGGATACATGGCCTTCTACTTCAAGCTGTGAGCGCGGAGGATTCCCATGCCTGGCGGGGCGGCAAGCGCAGCTCGCGAGAAGACACGGTCAATATCCTGACAAGTTCGGTCGAGGCCATGCGGGAATCGCTGAGCCGTTCCGAGGCCTCGCGTGATCTGGAGCGTTCCTTCATCCATGCGATGATGGAATATCTTCCGGACAACATCTATTTCAAGGACGCGCAGAGCCGCTTCCTCCTTATCAGCCGGGCCATGGCGCGGCGCTTCGAGATCGAGGAACCCTCGGATGCCATCGGAAAGACGGACGCGAATTTCTTCACCCGGGAGCACGCCGAGCAGGCCCTCAGGGACGAGCGCGAACTCATGCGCACCGGAGATCCGGTGGTGGGACTGGAGGAAAAGGAAACCTGGGCCGACGGCCATGTAAGCTGGGTATCAACGACCAAGATGTGCCTTCGCGACCGCGACGGCAAGGTGATCGGAACTTTCGGCATCTCCCGCGACATCACGGAAAAGAAGCACGCCGAAGAGGCGATGCGGCAGGCGAAGATCGCCGCCGAAGAAGCGAACAAGGCGAAGAGCGACTTTCTCGCCAACATGAGCCACGAGATCCGGACGCCCATGAATGGTATCATCGGTATGGCGGACATTCTCCTTCATACCAAAATCGATTCCGAGCAGCGCGAGTACATCAACCTCCTCCGTCACTCCGCCGACTCGCTCCTCAGCCTGATCAACGACATCCTCGACTTCTCCAAGATCGAAGCGGGAAAATTCGAGCTCGACGCCCACGACTTCAATCTCCGGGACGCTCTCAGTGAAACGCTTCAGACCCTTGCCATCCGCGCCGCCGCGAAGGGCCTTGAGCTGGCCTGCCACATCCCTCCGGAAGTTCCGGACCGCCTCCACGGCGATATCGGGCGGCTCCGGCAGATCATCATCAACCTGGTCGGGAACGCGATCAAGTTCACGGAAGAGGGAGAGATCGTCGTTTCCGTCACGGTAGAGCCGGAGTCGGGCAAAGACGCCCTGGCCCTCCGCTTCGCGGTTGCCGATACCGGCATCGGGATCCGGAAGGACAAGCTGGATCTTATCTTCGAATCCTTCAGCCAAGGCGATAGTTCAACGACCCGTCGCTTCGGAGGCACCGGTCTCGGACTCACCATTTCGAGGCAACTGGTCAAACTCATGGGTGGCGACATCGGCATCACGAGTGAACTGGGTAGAGGCAGCACCTTCCATTTCACCACGACCCTTGCCCCCGGCACCCCGCTTCCCGAGGACCATTCGGCGCCGCGCAGTCTCCGCGACCTGCACACCCTCATCGTCGATGACAATGCCACGAACCGCACCATCCTCGACGAGATGCTGAAAAACTGGGGCCTCCGCCCGGTGCTCGCCGCCTCCGGACGGGAAGCCCTCGACATCCTCCGGAAATGCCAGGCTGAAAACGATCCCGTGCAACTCGTCATTACCGATATGATGATGCCGGAGATGGATGGCCTTGAATTCCTCCGCGAGCTCCGCGCCGATCCGGAGTGCGGCCCCCCCCGGGCCCTGATGCTCAGTTCGGCCGGGCAGAACGCCGAGCCTGCGGAACTCCAGCTTCTCGGGATCACACGCAGCCTCGCCAAACCGGCGAAACAGTCCGATCTTCTCGATGCGATCGGTGAAACCATCGGCACCTCGAGCGGAGACACCTCGCCCGCGAACGATCTCCCTTTGCCCGTTCCCGCCACGCGCCCGCTCCGCATTCTTCTTGCCGAGGATGGTCGCGTGAACCAGGTCGTCGCGGTCAATCTCCTCGAGCGCAGGGGCCACACGGTCATCGTTGCCAACAATGGACGCGAGGCCTTGGAACTGGCGGGCCGTCAGACTTTCGATGCCATCCTCATGGACATCCAGATGCCCGAAGTGAACGGCTACGAAGCCACCGCTGCCATCCGCGCGCGCGAAGCCGAGACGGGGGAACACATTCCCATCATCGCCATGACCGCAAACGCCATGAAGGGCGACCGCGAACAATGTCTCGGCGCCGGAATGGACGATTACATTTCGAAACCCGTGCGCTCGGAGGAACTTTATTCCATTGTGGAAGCCGCAACGGGAACCGGGCCCTCCGCCAAGGAGAGGACTTCGGAATCCCGCCGTTCCACCCTGGAGAAGGACATCTTCGATCCCGAGTATTTTCACGCCACGATCGGCGACCCCGGCCTCATGCGCGAGCTGGTCGAGATCTTCTTCGAGGATGTCCCCCCGCTCATGGAGCGCATCCGGATTGGCCTGGAGTCGGCGAATCTTGTCGACACCCACGAAGCCGCCCACTCCCTCAAGGGCCTCGTCGGTAACTTCGGCGCCGAAGCGGCCCGACGCGCCACCACCTCGCTTGACGTCGCCGCGCGAAATTCCCATCTGACTCTCGCACGCTCCCTCCATCCCGCCCTCATCGAGGCCATCGACCATCTGGGCCAACACTTGCGCGACTACACCGAGGCCGTTGATGCGTCCTCGACCGCCTAGGGCGGAACGTTAATCCTTCGCGCCGTCAGCACCCGGTTTCCGCCTGATGGTGCGCGGGCTTTCCTCCCGTCCCTCACGCCGCACCAGCCAATCCCCTTCCACCGGATCGCCCGGAATCCTCGGGCCCGTTTCCTCGACCGCCGTCGCCGGCTCCAGTGCCAGCCCCCCGGGAGAAACTTCCGCTACGGTGGCAAGCGCCATTTCGCGCAACCGTCCGGGCGCCATTGCCACGACAAAAGCACCCGCGCGGGCGGGATCCCAATCCATCCATGTCGCGACCAAGGCCCGCAAACCCTCTCGTTTGCCTTCTCCGGCCCTCATGGAACTCAGCCATTCCACGGCGGCAGCCGGGTCCTGACGCGCCCATTCCGCCGCCACATTCGCCGCCAAGGCCGGCTCATCCGGGAAGCGCGTCGCCCACCGCGAACGCGTTTCCACCGGCTTGACCGCAAGCACCTCTCCAAAAGCCATTTCCAAGCGCTCGCCCTTCCCAGGGCTCCCAATCTCCTCCATCACCCAGTTCATCGCCGCGTCCGGGTCCTTGTCGAGCCATTGCTCCAGCACCGCCTCCAGGGGCTTTACGGAATCGAAAAGCCTCCAATTCACCAGCGCGCTCTGTCCCGCATCCCGGGGATTTCGTCCTGCCCAACGCCGGTAAAGCAACTCGGCCCGCTCCGATTGCGCCCGCGCCACCACAGGCTCTTCGATTATCCGCAGAAGGTCGACCGGCATTCCTCCCTCCGTCTCGGCCGCCATCGGTGCGGAGCGCATCAACACCAATACCTCCTTCTCGGTCGGCATCTCCTCTTCCTCCGAAGGCTGTTCATCGCCACGATTCTCCGTCTGTCCCATCTTCAGGGATGCCGACAGGCAGGCCAGAATGGGCACCCAGACCAGCACGTGCGTTACAATTCTCTTGGGCGACATCCGTTGACGGCTTCCAAAATCCACGCGCATCCCTGTCGGCAGCAGTTGCGGGCGCGGATCGGATTTCGCTTTCAGCGCGTGGTGTCGAATCATGGGAGCCATAGTTTAATTTATTTTAAAAATAAATCAAACCTGATGGTAAGTATTCAAAATATATCAGGTTCCCCTTCTAAAATCGGATTGACAGCGGCTGCCCCCCATGATGACTAGGCCCAAGCAAATGAGACAAGACTCCTGGCTCCTTCATCCCTCGATCCTCCATCCCATGGCGGGATGTTCCCTGAAGCGTTTCTGGAGCGAATATCTTGGAAATGGCCCCTACGCGCTCCGCAGCCTGCCCTCCCGCCTCGTTTCGATGGGATCGGCCCTTCTAAACATGCCTGCGGTATGGGCCGAGCACGACCAGCACGACGCCGCCATCCGCGCGCACAGCCTCTCAGCGCCCCCCGTCTTCATCATTGGCCACTGGCGCAGCGGAACAACCCATCTCCACAATTTGATGAGCGTGGATCCCCGCTTCGCCTGCATGACTTTCCTCCAGTCGGCCATGCCCCTGAATTGCCTCGGCGACACCCACCTTACCAGAACCCTCATGCGAAAGCTGCTTCCGGAAACGCGCGGCATGGACAATGTGGAAATCGGGCCCGATCTTCCCCAGGAGGAGGAAATGGCCCTGGGAATTCTCAGCGGACTCAGCGCCTACAAGGGATTCTACTTCCCCAGGAACCTCCTGCGCCATCAGCGGCAGGCGGTGCTTCTCGAGGACATCACCGACGACCAGCGGGCCACGTTCCGCGACGCCTACGACTATCTCGTCCGGAAGATCAGCTACGCCCATGGAGGAACAAAACAGATCCTCTTCAAGAACCCGGCCAGCACGACACGGATTCCACTCCTCCTCGATCGCTTTCCCGACGCTCGCTTCGTGCACATCGTCCGGAATCCCCACGAGGTCTACGCCTCCATGCAGAAGTTGTGGCAGCGCCTCGTCTCGGGTTTCTCCTGGCAGGAATACGACGACCTCGACTTCAAGGAACCGACGCTGGAGATCTACGGGAATGTCATGCGCCGTTACCTGCGCGACCGCCATCTCGTGCCCCCCGGTCACCTCGTTGAAGTCCGATACGAGAACCTCGACAATGCGCCTGTCGAGACCATCGGGAGTATTTATGAAAGCCTGCAATTACCCGATAGGGAGGCTTCCATCGAGCGGGTGAGGAAATACTGCGCGAAGGCGAAGACTTACCGGAAGAACCGGCACGAGGCGAACACCGAGTTACGCCAGCAGCTCGCGGAGCGTTGGGCCTTTGCCTTCGAGGAATGGGGCTATGGCAAAGCGTAGAAGGAGCATCCTGACGCCACGACGCTCCCGGTCAATCCCTTGATCGCGGGTCAAAGGCGTCTCGCAAGCCGTCCCCGAGAAAGTTCAGGGCGAGCAAGGTCGCCGCCATGAAGGCCGCCGGAAAGAGCAAGGGCCACCAACGGCTCTTCACCGCATTGATCGCGGGCCCCGCGCCGTCCTTCAGCAGGGAACCCCAGCTCGCCGCGGGATCATCGATCCCCAGCCCGAGGAAACTGAGGAAAGACTCATCCAGGATGACCGCCGGTATGGTCAGGGTGAGATACGTCAGAATAACAGTCCATAGGTTGGGCAACAGATGTTTCCGCATGATGGCCACATTCCCCCGCCCCATGCTCCGCGCCGCCAGCACATATTGCTGTTCCTTCAAGGAAAGCACCTGTCCGCGGATGATTCGGGCCATTGTCAGCCATTCGATTAATCCCAGCGAGACAATGAGAATGATGATCTTCCGGTACGGCAGCACGTTTCCGAACAGGCTCGCCACTTCCTCGCTCCCTGCCGCCTCGAAGGCCAGCCGCCGCGCGTCCATCCAACCGTAGAGGGAGGCATCAAAGGCATTGATGAAGATCAGGACGAAAAGCACGCGGGGGATGGAGTAGAGCACGTCGACGATCCGCATCATGATGGCATCGACCTTGCCCCCGAGGAAGCCCGCGACCAGACCATACGCCGTTCCGACGAACAGACTGATCAACGCCCCCGCCAGCCCGACCACGATGGAGACCCGAGCGCCGGCCAGCACACGGTAGAAAAGATCCTTCCCGTTGATATCGGTGCCAAACCAATGCTCTCCCGATGGCGCCTCGTAGACCGCGTCCGAGGTCTCCTTCAGCGACGAATCGAGGAAGAAGGGCACGACAACCGCCGCCGCCATCAGCACCACGAGAAACCACAACGCCCCCATGGCCGCCCGATTCCGGCGGAGACGGCGCCATCCGCCGTGGCCCTTCTTCGCCTGTGGGAGGGGAGCGATTTCCTCAGTCATACAGGCGAATCCTCCGGTCGAGCCGCGAGTAGGCAACATCGACGAGCACGTTGAAAAAGACGAGGAGCGCGCAGTAGACGACGACGACCCCGCCAAGCAGAAAGCCATCGCGGTTCTGAATCGAATCGACGAAGAAGCGCCCCGCGCCCGCGATACCGAAGACCAGTTCAACGGCGATCGAGCCGGTAAGCACTTGCGCCGCGAGCGGGCCGAGATAGGAGACGACGGGCAGGATGGCGACCTTCATCGCGTGCTTCATGACCACTGTCGGGCCCGCCAGCCCCTTCGCCACCGCCGTCCGGACGAATTCCTGCCGCAGCACCTCCAGCATGCTGTTCCGCATGAGCCGGGCGATATAGGCCGTGAAGGGACCGGCGAGACAAATCGCCGGCAGAACGACGGACTTCAGCTCGAACCATCCACCTACCGGGAACCACCCGAGCCAGAGTCCGAAGACGAGGATCAGCAGCGGTCCGGTGACGAAGGTCGGCAGGGAGATGGAGACGAGGGCGAAGAACATCGCCGACCGATCGATCCAACTGTGTTTTCGGACCGCCGCCACCGTCCCGAGCAGGATACCGGCAACCGACGCGATCAAGAGCGCAAGCCCTCCGAGGACGAAGGAGAACGGCAGCGTATCGGCGAGAATCTCATTCACGTTCCGCTCCTTGTATTGGGTCGAATAGCGGAGGTCACCGGTGATGACCGAACCAAGATACCGCGTGTATTGGGCCCCCAGCGAGCCCTCCATCCCGTATTTCTCCAACTGCGCCTTTCGGACATGCTCCGGCGGCTCCTTCTCGTCGTCGAAGGGCCCGCCCGGGGCAATGCGGATGAGGAAGAAGGTGATCGTGACGACGGCGAAGAGCACCACCGCCGCGCCGAGGATCCTGCGTGCGAGATAGGCAAGCATGGCTTCAGACAGCGATCGGGCGTGGATCGTCGGGCAACATCCCGCCCATCTTCCAGATAATTTCACTCCCCGCCAACGAATTCTTGTCATCCCCGCCCGCCGGGACACCTTGGGGCGAATACGGTTCGCGAATTTCGATTTCCCGAATGGCCCACTCCCCGAATCCTCACTCCATGCCCCGAAAGTTTCCCTGGCGTTTTGCCGTCTACGGCCTCGCCCTTCTCTACATCTTCCTCGACCTGTCCGTTTTCCACGGGCCGATGTACCGCCATATCCAGGAGGAAAAGGCCGGTGCCGAGCGGGACACTTACGGGGATCTCGCCGCCACCGTGAACGCACACCCGATTACCGAAGCCGAACTGGACGCCGCCATCCGCACCTACTGCTTCCTCCGCGGCATCAAGGCCAGCCAGGTCAACGACGCGCGCCGCGAGCAGATTCGAACCGTCGTTCTGAACGAGCGCATCGACGACATCCTGATCTGGATGTACGCGCGTGCCGATCCCGTCGCATTGCCGGCAGGCGCGGTCGACGAGGCCCTCACCGTTTTCAAATCCCAGTTCCAGACCGACGAGGATCTCGAGAAACGCCTCAAGGACCAGGGCATGGACGCGAAACGCCTCCGCGCCTGGATCGAAGGCCAAACCCAGCAGCGCCACTGGATCGAGAGCAAGATCGCAAAAGCCATCGTCGTTGGCGACGAGGATATCGCCGCCTACCGGAAGTTCTATCCGGAAAGCGGCAGGGTACCGGAAGTCCTCCGTGCCGCGCACATCTTCCTTCCCACCCTCGGCGAGGACGCCTCCGCCGTCGAAGGTGCCATCCGCGCCGCCCACCAGCGCCTGACCGGCGGCGAAATCCCCTTCGAGGCCCTCGCAGCCGCTATCTCCGGCGACGCGCGCACGAAGTCCGAGGGCGGCGACCTCGGCTATTTCGCCCGCCACCGCATGCCACCCGATTTCTTCGACGCCGTCAATGCCCTCGCCGTCGGCGAAACGAGTCCTCCCTTCCAGACCCGTCTCGGCTGGCACATCGCCAGGCTCACCGAACGCCTCCCCGCCCGCGAAGCCAGCGCCGAAGAGGCCAATCCCGAGATCGCCGCTCTCATCGAGAATTCCCGCCGCGAGGCCGCCGTCCAACAACTCGTCGCCGAATACCGCAAACGCGCCAACATCAAGGTCTTCCTCCGACCCGTGAAACCCTAGCATCCCTCCGGGTTGACGTGGCGGGGAGGAACGTTTCATGCCACACTTGGACAGCTCGCTTCCATGAGATTCCTCTTCCCCTTGCCGATCCTCCTCGCATCCGCGCTCCATGCCGGGGATCTGATCAACTGGAACGGATCCTCGAGCGGCAACTGGGCCACGGCGGCGAACTGGAACGGAAACGCGGTGCCGGAATCGGGAGATCTTCTCGTGTTTCCCGCCGCCGCCTCCTGCAAGGATATGGTCAATAATCTGCCCTCGGGCACGCAATACGAGTCGCTGAATTTCTCCGCTCCGGGCTACACGCTGGGGGGAGGGAAGATGATCCTCTTCGTGTCCGGCACGAACTTTCCCGTCATCCAGGCCGGACATTCCTCGGGCACGACGACGATCCACTGTGCCTTCGATCAGAACGACTCGGTGGCGACCTTCCGCGCGCTCACGGGCGCGACCCTCGCCTTTGGCCCCACCGCCACCGGGAACCTCGGCACAGGCATTCTCGGTATCGAGTCCTTCGGCACCGTCATCGTGGACGGGAACCTCACCGGCAACGGCGAGATCCAGATCAAGTTCAATGGCAGCACGCGCTTCGAATCGGCGCTTGGCTTCACCGGAACCACCCGGGTCGCCAGCACGAGCACGCTTTTCCTGAACGCCACCCTGGCCGGCCCCCTCGTCGTCACCGGCACCCTGCGCGGCCACGGCGGCACGTTTTCCAGCCTCACCATGAACGGCGACCTCGATCCCGGCGAAAACGGCCCCGGCCGCCTCACCGTGGCCGGCAGCCTCCAGTTCTCGACCACGACCACCACGGCGGACGCCTTCTTCGACCTCCTAGGCACCGTCGCCGCCACCGGCTATGACCAGATCACCGCCGGGGGCTCGGTCACGACCAACGGCTCGCGCGTCCATCTCCGCGCCACGACCGCCTTTCCGGTTGGCACGACCTTTCTCCTCATCGACAAGACGAGCAGCGGAGCCATCTCCCGCGCCGAGCCCTTCACCACCCCCGACGGAACGCCCATCACCGACGGCCTCGAAATCGCCGACGGCCCGAACCGCTTCCGCTACTCCTACACGGGCGGGAACGGCAACGACTTCACCGCCACCGTCGTCCCGCTTCCTCCGGAGATCTTCGATCCAATGCTCACGACTGTCGTCATCACCCCCGCCGGGCCGGTCGACAGCGGAATCCTCGCCACCCTCAGCGGCCATTTCACCGGCGGCCGTCCCGCCGGCAACGTCCTCATCGAAGCCTCAAGCG
>JAHEDC010000663.1 GCA_024641425.1 Verrucomicrobiales bacterium
TGAGGCACGCCGGGCAAACCCCGGCCGGCCCCCGCTCGGGCCGGGGTCGGCCGCAATGCGGGCAATCCGTCGCTTTCGAAGCATGCATACTCGTTTCGTCAAAAAACAAAAACTTCACCGGTGTCTCTCCTCCTGAACAACCGATTTCGAAAAAGGTTACCGGCCCGCCTCTCATTTCTCCGCAAGCGGAAATCCCCCGGATCTCCGCCCGCGCCCCGGCAGCCAAGGGGGAAGACCGGGATCGAAAAGATGGGCGATGCCGAGCATGCCCAGAAGGCCCGACGCAACGCAACTTCTTTTCCGATCCTATTCCGACAGCCGGATTCCTGTTTGTTGAAGTGCAGAACACTTTACTTGCTTTTTGGTAGTAAAATACTAGCTTTTTACCACCATGGCTACGATCGTCATCAAATCATTCCCCGAGGATCTTCACGCGCGACTCAAGGTGGTCGCTGCGGCTCACCGCCGCTCGGTGACGCAGGAGACCATCCACCTCCTGGAGATCGCACTTTCTGGCGAGGCCAACCTCGTCCTCGGCACGCCGACAAACGGACAATCGTCCTACTGGGAAAGGCGTCGATTACTGCCGGAGTTTGAAGAGGCACTTCATGGAGGTGCCTTCGCCGGAGGGACCGATTCGACCCAGGGCATCAGCGACGAACGGGATGAAAGATGACGGCGGCCTATTACGACACCAGTTACCTGTTCAAACTTCAGTGCGTGGAAAAAGGGTCCACCGAAGTCTGTGCCCACGCGGCCACAGTGAACACGGTCGTTTGTTCTCTCCACGGCCGGGCCGAGTTCGTCGCCGCCGCCCATCGCAAAGTCCGCGAAGGCGCCGCCACCCTTCCCCATCTCCAAGCCCTCCTCTCGCAGATGCAAATGGACACTGCTTCCGGAGCCCTCCAGTGGCTCCCGATCACGGAAGTGCATGTCGCGCGCGTCGAATCCGTGTTCCGCACTGCTCCCGCGTCCACCTTTCTGCGCGCCGCGGATGCGCTCCACCTCGCAAGTGCGGCGGAACGGGGCTTTGCGGAAATCTACTCCAATGATCGCCACCTCCTCCATGCCGCACCGCTCTTCGGACTCAAGGGGGTGAATGTGATACCCTAGCCTGAGGTAGACGGCGGGGGCCAATCAATGTTGCTAATCTGCGGTTCCCTTCCCTCCCCCTCAATTCCCCGGTCTGAGGAAATCTCCGCTCCCATCACCTCCATTCCCCTGTCCATAATTCCCCAGTCAAAGCCTCCCCTCCGCCTTCGTGGTTTCCCTCTCCGTCCTCCCGGTTCTTCCGGAACGCCGTCTCCGATTGCGACTGCCTCCTCTCCTCCCTCGATGTGTTTGACGATGAGAAATTGCGGCCCCTGCTACGAAATCCAAAGTTGGCAGGCACCAACGTTGGGGATACTTTCCCTTTTGACGGTAGGTCGACAACCTCGGTTTCTGCCGCGCGGTCCCTGTTTGCACCGGCAACCCGCCACGCAAAATTCAACGCCGAGACGAAACGATGAATCTGTTCACCCGCATTCCAGTCCTCGTCGGCACCGCCAGCCTGGTGGCCGCCGCGTTGGGTCAAAGCGCACCGACAGATTCGTTGCCGGACACCAAGATCGTCGAGAAGCCCAAGAATCTCGTCGCCCAGGCGAACTCCGGGTTCGCGATCGATCTCTACCGGGCACTTTCCAAAAAGGAACGAGGCAATCTGTTCTTTTCGCCGTTCTCGATCACGAGCGCCCTGACGATGTGCGCGGAGGGCGCGCGCGGGACGACGGCTCTCGAATTGGGCAAGGTCTTGCGCTTTCCGGAGGAGGCCCGCCGCCAAGACGGCGACGATGCCGGGTCAATGCCGTGGGATTTGCCCCGGATTCGCTCCGAAATGGAGGAACTTTGCCGCCCGCTCGCCCCCGAGGACACGCCGCATCAGAAGGCCATTCGCGAATACATCGCCGTGCTGCGCGCCGAGCAGGCATCGCTGGCAGAGGCGATCAAACGAGCCGAGCTTGAGGAGCGGGGCAAGCGACGGTTCTTCGGAGAGAATCCATCGCCGGAAGCCACCCGCGAGCGTGAGGTAGTTCGCCAGCTGAACGCCCTGATTCCTCGGATCGACCAGTACGAATTGAGCGTCGCCAACGCGCTGTGGGTCGAACGCAGGTTCCCCCTCCGGCCGGATTTCATGGCGGCTATCAAGGGAAGCTACGGGAAAGCCGGAATCTTCGCGGCGGATTTCCAAAACGAGGCCGAAGCCGAACGGAGCCGCATCAACCTCTGGGCCGCGGAACAGACGCAGCAGAAGATTACGCACGTGCTGCCACCAGGGGCCGTGACCGAAGCATCGCGACTGGTCCTCACCAACGCGATCTATTTCCGCGGCTCGTGGCTCAAGCCGTTCGAAAAGGGACGAACCAAACAGGAGGACTTCTTCATCACGGCGGAGTCGCCGGTGAAGGTGCCGATGATGAACGCGCCTTCCCTCCGCGACGTCCGCTACGGAGCCTTCCAGGCGGACGGCTCGTGGTTCGAAACGCCCATTCATTACGAGGAAGGCACCGAACCCGTCGGCTACCCCGGCAAGGGTGGCTTCTCCATGGTCGAGATTCCCTATAAGGGCGGCGACCTCTCGATGGTAGTGCTCGCTCCCATCGACCTTGGGGGACTCGGAGCCATCGAGGCGGCGCTCGACGGCGAGCGCCTGGCGGGCTGGATCGGGCACCTACGCGAACGGCGCACCCATGTGGCGCTCCCGAGATTCAAGGCGGAGACGGACTATGATCTCAAAGGTGCGCTTCGCACGCTGGGGATGGGTGACGCGTTCGACAGGAAAGCTGCGGATTTCAGCGGAATGGCGGACCTTCCCGCCGCCGGGGAACGCTTGTTCATCGACTCCGTCATCCATAAGGCGT
>JAHEDC010000664.1 GCA_024641425.1 Verrucomicrobiales bacterium
CGCCCACCTTGGAACCACTGCCCTCGGCTACGATCCCTTGGGGTGGTATCTTGAGGAAACTCCCGAACCAGGAAATCCGACGCTCCCCACCCTGATGCGTATGGCGGACGTTCTCGGTCGCGAACTCTTCGTCAACGTCGGCTATCCCGCGAACGCCCGCGCGGAAGCCCCCACTCCCATGGGAATCATCGACAAATCGGGATTTTTCGAGCGCAGCCATCATTTTCCGGGCCTCGAACCGCAATTCGAGAGAGAAATATATCGCTATAAGGGAGGAATGTTCGGTAGTCTCAGACACATCCCGGTGAAATAATCCGCAGACGGAATGAGCCGGATTCCGGGCACCTCACGGCACCCATCGTCACGAACCCTCACCAATCCCAGCATGTCGAACAAGAAACTCATTACCCTCAATCTCGCGATCCTCATCCTCGGGCTCGCCATCTGGAAAATCGTAACCCGCTGGTCGGTTTGGGAGATCGGCGAGAAATTCGTCGTCATCATGATCGCCCTCATCATCGTGTCGATCCTCACGGTGATGTTCATCCTCCCGACCCTCGGCGATTTTGTCGGGAATTTCTTCTATTCCGCCCCGGAGAAGGCGGAACCGGACGCTTACACCAAGGCGGCCTCGAAGCTCGCCCAGGGCGACTACGCCGGGGCGATCAGGGAATACCAGTCCCTCGCCCGCGAAGAACCGTCGGCACGCTTTCCCATCGTCGAGATCGCGAAGATCCAATTGGAGAAACTCGAGAATCCCGATCTCGCCATCCAGACATTGGAAACCTCGCTGACCCAGCGGGATTGGCCGGACGACGACGCGGCCTTCCTGATGTTCCGGATCGCCGAGTTGCAACTCGAACAGAAGGGCAACGCCGCTCTGGCGACGGAATACCTTGAAGGGGTGATCGCCCGGTTCCCCAACACACGGCATTCCGCGAACGCGACGCACCGGCTGCACGATATCGAAAAGGCCAACCTCAACCTCTAGGCTTCCGGCCATCGAACCGGAATCCAAGTTCGCCTCCGCGCCCGCGCCCTTCCGACAGCCGTTGCTTCTCCCGGCGTTCGGAGCCCTCACCGGATGCCTCCTCGCCCACTGGACGAAACTCCCGGCAGCGTGGGGCCTCGCCCTTGCCATCGCGTCGGGTTCCCTCGTCGTGTTCCGCAGGGGGAGGCTCACCCGGTTTCTCGTCGCGACCTGCATCTTCGCCGCCTGGTTCAGCGGCAAGGCCTCGTTCCTGCGTGATCTGCCGCTCTTGGGGCAACTCGCACCGGAGACGGCGATCTCTGTCGCCGCGGAGGGAATCGTCGTTTCCGAACCGACGGTCGCGACGAGCGGCTGGGACAGCGCCCGCTGCGAGATCGCCCTCGATACCCTCGCCCCCATCGGAAGGCGCGGAGCCCCTTCGGGCAGGCTGGACTGCGAGGGCCGGAAGGTGTGGGCCACGCTTCGGGGAACCGAGACCCTCGCCTACGGGGATCGGCTTGAAATCCAAGGCGTGCTCCGCCTCCCCGCCGGGCCGCGCAATCCCGGAGAGTTCGATTTTCCCGCCTTTCTCGAAACGCGTGGCATCCTCGCCGAAATCGCCACCGCGGACCCCACGACGGTCCGCGTCACGGGCCACGACGCCGCGAACCCGCTCATCGCCGCCGCCCAGCGCGCCCGCGAACGCCTCCGAGCCGCCATCACCCTCGATCTCGCGGACGCCGATCCCGAGGTCGCGGGCGTCATCGCGGCGATGGGCCTCGGCGCGCGGGAAGACGCGCCCGAGGAAATGGTCGACGATTTCAAGCTCAGTGGCACCCTCCATCTCTTCGCGGTGAGCGGCCTCCATGTGGGAATGATCGCCTTGATCCTCCTTGCCCTGCTCGGGATTCCGAGGACTCCGCGACGACTCGCGGCGGTCCTCGTCATTGGTGCCCTCGTCTTTTACGCCTTCGTGACGGGACTGCGTCCCTCCGCCGTGCGCGCCACCGTAATGGCGACCATCCTCCTCTCGGGCGTTCTCGTCGACCGACCGGCGCGCATCCTCAACAGCCTCGGCGCCGCCGCCCTCCTGATCCTCTCCCTCGACCCCTTTCAGGCCCTCGCCCCCGGCTTCCAGCTTTCTTTCGCTGTTCTGCTCGCCATCGCGCTCCTCACCGCTCCGTTCCGGCGGTTCCTCGCCCCGCTGGTCAGTTCCGATCCCTTTCTCCCCCGCGCGCTTGTTTCCCGGAGAGCCCGGCGGCTTCACACCGGCGCCGGGATCGTCGCGGACAACGTCGCCGTTTCCACCGCCGCCTCCCTGGGCTCGCTTCCCTTGATGCTCGCCTATTTCCACCTCGCGACGCCCATCGCCATCCTTACCAACTGCCTTCTCGTTCCCCTCGCCTTCTGCCTCATCTTCACCGCCGTGACCAGCGTCCTCGTCCAACTGGTCGCCCTCTCCGGTCTCGGCGCCATCCTCAACAACGCGAATTTCCTGCTCGTGAAGGCCATCGGTGCCGCCATCGCCGTGGCCGCGGCTATTCCCGGCGGGCATTTCTATGTCTCAGGCCGCCCCTGGTTCGTTCGCGAGACCTGCGAGATCGAAGTCCTCGACCTCCCGCAGGGAGGCGCCGCCAACGCCCTCCACTCCCGTTCCGGCCAACGCTGGATCATCGACACCGGCAGCGCGCGCCTCTATGACGGACTGCTCGCCCCATTCTTCCGCCACTCCGGACTGAACCGCCTCGACGGCATGATCCTCACCCACGGCGACAGCCATCACGTCGGCGCCGCCGACCGTGTCCTCGGCGCCTATCGACCCCGCGAAACCTTCCTTGCCCTGAAGGATCTCCGTTCCCCGGGCATCCGTTCCGCCGTCGCCACGCTCGAAGCGGGAAAGCGAGCCCCCAGAACAC